>CAMUAL010000014.1 GCA_947086925.1 uncultured Clostridia bacterium | reverse complement strand
GAAGATATTCAATATACTTTGAATTTCATATCAAAAAATTAACATTAAAATAATTCATTGCGCCAAACTGCGGATTTTACACAGCCGGTCACCCTATCGACAGCAAACTACGCAATCAAGGCTTAGAGTACGCCTACCCCATTACCGTGGGCGATAATGTTTGGTTCGGCGGAGGAGTTAAGGTTATGCCGGGAGTTAAAATCGGAAGCAATGTTGTAATAGGCGGCGGCAGTGTGGTTACGCACGATATTCCGAGTAACGTAATCGCCGTGGGTAATCCCTGCAATGTTTTACGCGAAATAACCGAAGCCGAAATTACGGCGAATAAATAAACCCGTATAGGATAATTTATGGATTACGATTACACCGAATACAAAGAACACAGCGGTCATCGGTGGATTATGCTTGCGGGTGGTCTGTTTTGGGCTGTCGCATTACCTGCGGCTTACTTTCTTATGCTTAAATCGCTTTTGAATGAGAACATAGGCACGATAATATTCGTGCATTTTGCAATGGCGATACTGTGGTTTGCCTCGTTTGTTTTAATTAAAACGGGTATGTCGGGCATTATGACAAACGGCAAAAAACACCTTATACTTTATAGCAACAGTTTGCGTCTTATAATCAACGACGGCAAAATCAAAGGCAAGATATTTGAATTTCCCTACTCGGACGTATCGAAATTTTACTATATAAGCAGCGGCACCAAGTACGACAAAAAAACAAAAACATATTATATTAAAGAAAATTCGTGCGGTACGATAAACTTCAACATAGGAAAAGACTATTACTGCGCAAGCATATACAACGCAATGCCAGCCGCCGAGTTTATTATTAGCAAGATTACCGACGAGCAGATTGACGAAAGCCGCAACGAACTCGACCGCAACGGAAATCATCAACCGAAGGACTAAACTATGAGTTGGTTTAATTATTACGGACTTGCTGTTATGGCAATTATCATGATTCCGAATATAGTGTACTATATTAAGCATAAAAACGCCGCCGCAAATACCTGCAACAGCAAAACGCTTGAATTAACCGAACAAATAGGCAGATACGGCTGTTTTGTTTTGATGATTTTCAATATTCCGCACACATATTTTAACTTTTGGTTTGAACACGCGCTTACCGTTTATTTGTCGACCGTAGGCGGACTGTGCCTGCTTTACCTTGTTTTATGGGTGGCACTGCGAAACAGAAACGGAAAATTAAGAGCTATTGCACTTTCCGTAATTCCGTCTTGCATATTTCTGTTTTGCGGCATTGTTTTGGCAAATATTCCGCTTATTGCATTTTCGGTTCTGTTTACCGTAAGTCATATTACGATAAGCTATAAAAGCGTAAACATCGCCGACAAAGGCGAAGAAAAACAAACCAAATAAGATAAACCGAAAAGCGAAGTGATTGTGCTGTTTATAATATTGCTTGCGTGTGTGGTTATAAGCGTCCTGTTCGTACCCCTCGATTTAAACCGAAAACATAGATGCAAAAAGACGGTAAGTAAATTACCGTCTTTTTTATTTGTTATTCGTTGCCGATATTTTAATAGAACACTATCGAATCGAAGTTCGCCTCGCCTACGCATTTAATGATAACGCTGTGCTTTCCCTTTTTAAGGTCGGGCGAAAGATAGCTTACGGCGTAATCTTCGCCGTCGGCTTTTACCGTCACAGAACCGACTTTTTTCTTGTCGATGTAAACCTCGAATTTTTTACCGTAATATTTTGACGACAACAGCGCAAGCTTTGTGCCCTCGAACGTAAACGACATTTGCGCGCACTTTTTCCCCACATAAATGTGTCCGAAGCTTGAATTGGGATATTCCATGGACCATCTGCCCTTATACGAAAACATATCGTTATCGGGCGAGAAGAAATTATTGCCGTTGCCCGTAAGCGTGGTAGTGTGATAATAGAACTTAATTTCGCTCATTGCAAAATACTTCTGATTATCGGTTAAGGTTACGTGCAGCTTGTAGTAACGCAATTTCACGGGGTCGAAATCGAAGGTAATATTCTTTGTTTCGTACGACATGTTATCGCGACCGAACAGCTCGAAGAATTCCTTTCCGTCCAAGCTACCGTAAAGCGTAAACGAAATCGGCATACCGAGATTGTTTATGGGGTTATTTTGGTGGTAGCCGTAGAACGTCACGTGGTTTGCCGTAAATTCATTACCCAAATCCACAATAAGCTCAAAAGGCTTATCGGGCGAAATGTAATTCGCCGAACCGCTTGCCGAATGATAACTTGTGTTTGTTTTGCCGTCGAGCAAATAGTCTATAACGCGCGTATTATCCCACGGTTCGTGACTGACCGATACCAAAGAAGGAGTCCCCGAATAGTAATTCGTATCGTCGTAATTATAATTGTAGGTGCGCCTGTTAAAAATGTCGCTCGTAAACTCTTTTTCCAACTCGTAGTTACTGCGGTATGCGGTTGCGTAGCTTATGCTTGTAGGCGGCACGGGCTCGACATTCGCCGCTTCTTCTGCCGAAACTTCTTGATTGGACGAGTTGTAATAATGCGTTTCGCTTGTTGCAATGTTTTCGCTGTCTTCCGGAACGACGTTCCCGTTCGAATCGTAATAAACGGTTCTCGTTGTGTACATCGGCACCGTCCACTGAGCTATTCCCATGCCGATAAAGCCCGCCATGCCGTTGTTAATATGAGCGTTTACAAGCACTTCTTTAAAGTACACCCAACTTTCCGCTTTAAGCTCCAAATCGAAGAACTTATCCGCACGCCAACCGGAAGACGTTGAATTATCGGCAATGTAGGTGCCGAGCGTATAGGTTGTACCGCCGTCGAGCGAATAATACAGCGCACAGTTCTGCCGCCCTCGCAGATATATGCGGTACTTGCCGTTCTCTACTATATAAAGCTTTCCTCGCACTTCGTCGATACTGTTTGCGTCCACAAAGAAGTTATCGGGCGCATCCGGATGAGCGGTGTGCATTGCGGCGGTATTCGGATAGTACCAAATATCGGTGTTGCAATTCTGAGTGGGGTTTGAGTGGTCGCGGTCGGATTTCGACTGATAACCCTCATAGCTTTTTTCAAACGCTTCGCGCGCATCGGAATATTTGTCGCCTGCGGAATAATAGTAAGTCGTGCGTTCCAAAATCGTTTTGTCATATTCGTAAGACTGCTGAAATTCGAGTACAAGGTCTACGTCGTCGAGCGTGTGCCCGTTATAAGTATGCTCGCCGCTTTCGGTCGTTATTTCAAGCGTAACGTAAATTTTGCCAGACCGCAATTCGGAACCGGGGGTAAAAGTATATATTCCCTTTTCCTTTGTTTCGGTAAATCTTCCGCTTATACCGCTCGATTTAACGCTTTTAATCGACGCCTTAAAACCTGTGCCTACAACAAGACTGCCCGCTTTATACTGACCGTTGAAATTGCCGTTATTATCGGTGTATTCTTCATACGCGTTAAGGTCTACCGTATAAGGCTTTCCGTAAGGTATTACAAACGGTTGCTGTGTATCGAAATAACGCTTTTCGCCGTCGTAAGAATAGCTTCTGCCCGTCTGATATACGCTTGCAACGGGAACGAACATCGGATAATCCGTTTCGGCGGTTGCAAGCAAACTGCCTGTGTATCCCGTTATTTTAGAAGCGAAATACGACATATCCTGATGCGTCAAGTCTGCGAATCTGTTAAGATAATTGGCGTTGGAGTAGCCGCGCGCCTGCAAAAATACATTCTGACCGAAGTTGTGCAGAAGCGTTGCGTAAACGGCAAGTCCGTTTGTTGAATTTATTGCGCCTCCGCCCATATTGACTCTTTGCAACGCCCACGTTGCGCTTGTGTAACAGTTCCAACCCGAGAGTCCCGCGCCGCCGTAAGAAGCAAGCTGACGCGCCGCCGAAATCTTTGTAAACAGACTGTACGAAACGAGAGTAAGTCCGTTATTCGTAACCTCGCCCGTATAACCCACTCCGTAGTTTTGGAAGTTGTGGTTGTACTCGTGGAAGTTACCCCATGAACCGGAAGTAACCGTCGAATTATAGTTGAGCGACGAAGTCATCCAATCTGCGGGACAGTTTACCGACCTTCTGCCCGGAAACGCAACCGCCGCGCCCGCCGCAACGAACGGGTCGTATATAAACACTATACCTTGATTCCAATTCGACGTTGAAACAAACGAAACCTTTTCCCACAAAATCGCGGCTTTGTAAAGTTCGTCGTAGCTGAAATTTTTTGCGTAAATAAACGGTCCCGAGTGCAGAACGCCGCTGTCCCAAACTTCCAAATCGAAAAACGGCGCCGACGATTTCGAATACTCGGCATATTCCTCGGGGGTGGTTTTGCCCAAAATAAAGTGCGCGTAATTCACGCCGCCCGAAACGGTTACCGAGAACGTAACGCGTTCGTCGCGTATATAAATCGGTCCGCCGAAAAACGAGCCTACGTAGCAAGTCCACGTATCGGTTGAAGCGTCGTACACCGAAGTGTCTTTTGTCACGTGCAACGTGTTAAGTATTACGGGCATGCGGTTGAAGTTGCGCGCATTCCATATGTTGTTGCTCTGCCCGTTATAAAGTGCCTGACCTATGTGCACGACTATGCCGCCCGTGGCGTTCATATCGGCACCGCTCATTCGAATTTCTATAACCTCGCCCGCGGGAGCGTATAATCCCGTAATGTCATAATAACTCGTGTAGCTCCTCGGACGGAATTTAAACTTTTTTATAACCGCGGGCTCGCTGTCGGAAACGTCGCCGAAATACAATCCTACCGACGCCGAATGCCGATAAAGCTGACGGGGACTGCCGTCTGCGTTAAACAATTGCGTGCCGTTTTCCCGCGTACCCGCGTATAAGTAGCCGTCTTTATCCATCCAATCGTAAACGCCGCCAGTGTTGGTGGTTCTCTTTCCGCAAAGACTTCGGTTTTCGGCAAGTATGGCATTTTTCTGCTCGGTGGTTAAATTTAAAGTATAGCCGTACTTGGGATACCCCGTTGCAAGTCCGCCGTCGTGCACGCCTGCTACCGGCTTATGACGCGACGTTTTACCGAGATTCTCGTATGATACGCCCACGAGAGATGTCTGTTTGTATTGATTGGAGTAAACAGCTCTATTTGCCGCCGCCGCACTGCACGCGCGCATGCCGAAAATAACGCTTAATAGAATTATGAGCGCAAGAAGCACAACAGCCCCGCCCATTGCGTAAAACTTGAATTTGGGGTGATGCACAATCGCCGCCGTTTTGGTTTTTACAGCAGTAGCTTTGGCTTTAACGGTAGTCATTATTCCCTGCTTTTCGGTTGTTTTGGCGGTTGTTTTAGACGCCGCAACAGCAGTCTTTTTTGCCGAAGGCGCGGAAGTCGTACCCGTTTTTGACGCTACGCCGATTTTTGCTCCTGCCGCAGTGGGCTTATTAGCCGCGGGCGCGGGTCTTGTCGCCGCAGTGGGCTTTGTCGCCGCTGGCGCGGGTCTTGTCGCCGCAGTGGGCTTATTAGACGCGGGCGCGGGCCTTATCGCCGCAGTGGGCTTATTAGCCGCTGGCGCGGGTCTTGTCGCCGCAGTGGGCTTATTAGACGCGGGCGCGGGTCTTGTCGCCGCAGTGGGCTTTATAGCCGCGGGCGCGGGTCTTGTCGCCGCAGTGGGCTTATTAGACGCGGGCGCGGGCCTTGTCGCCGCAGTGGGCTTTGTTTTTCCCGCTGTCTGCGGCTTGTTGTTTTTTGTTGAATCGGTTTCTTTTACCGCCATAAAACTCTCCTGTGTCAATGTAGGAATATGCCGTAATCATACGGCAATATGTGCATTGGATTAAACACACTGCAACACTACATATTATATACTTTATCAAAGCAAACGTCAATCGTCAACACTTTTAAAAGGCTTTTTAGTCAATTTTTCAAATTTAAAAGTTAAAATAAATCGAATTTCGGCGGGTGAAAATCGATTGCTTTTTTTACCGAAAACTGCCATACTTTAATTAAGTGAGTGATACTGTTTGTACGTAAGTCCGGCTTATCGGACTTACGTATTTTTTTTTGCGAATAACGGAAAATCCGATATAAAATAAAACACAAGCGATTCGATATGGGAATAGAGGGCGCGGCGTGGGCAACGGTTATAGGGCAAGGCGTTTCCATGATAATAGCCATGATATTTCACTACTCCGCCGACAAAGAATTTAAAAACAGTTTTAAAGCTTTGCGCCCGAGCGGAAAGATAATTGCCGCAATTTACAAAATAGGCGCGTCTGCCGCCGTTATGCAAGGACTGCTGTCGGTTCTGCTTTTGGGCATGACGAAAATTCTCGGCACGATAAAATCACGGGAAACCGCCGTACTTTTACAAGGCAGTTTCGGTATTTACTATAAAATCATGCAGGTCGCGCTTTTTGTGGGTTTCGGCATGTCTAACGCGATAATATCGATACTCTCGTTTAATTACGGCATGAAAAACAAACAGCGCGTAAAAGACTGCATAAAATACGGTATAATCGATTCGCTTATAGTTACGGGCTTAGTTACGGTTCTGTTCGAGTGTTTGGCAGTTCCGCTTGCAAAGCTATTCGGCACGGCAAGCGGCGAAGGCGGCGAAGAAATCCAAAAGGTAGTCACTGTGGCAGTGAGAATTGCGGGCATAAGTTGTATTTTTGTGGCGTTCAGCGTTGCCGTGCAAGGAATTTTGCAAGCGTTCCGCTACGCCCTTTTCCCCTGCTTATTTCGGCACTGCGCCTGTGTTTGCTCGTTCTGCCGGTTGCGTACTTATTTACACTGTCGGGAAACGCAACCGAAATGCTATGGTGGACGTTCCCCATTGTGGAAGTTGTAACGGCGGCAGTAAGCGCATTGATACTTAATTACGCATACAAAAAGAAGGTTCGCACCATGACCGACGCCGCTGTGCCCGACGACACTCCGACGCAAAAAATCGAAAGTATTACGGATACGTTGCAAGCAAGCGATAATACAGCCGTTACACCGCCGAATGACGCACAAAGCGTCATACAATCAAGCGATACCGAAATAGACGAAGAAAAACAAAATGAGCTTGTTTAGCTCATTTTTATTTATTGCGTTTATCTGTTATTTAAGTGCGGCTATCGCATTACTCAGCTTGTCCATAGCCGCCGCCAAAACCGAACGCGGGCAAGCGGCGTTTATGCGCTGAAATCCGCTGCCGCCTTTGCCGAATATAAATCCGTCGTCGAGCCATAGCCCCGCCTTGTTCGCCATAAACGATTTAAGCTCTTTGTCGCTTAATCCGAGCGAACGCATATCGAGCCACGCAAGATACGTTCCTTCGGGCGACGTAAATCCGATTTGCGGCAAATTGCTTTTTATGTACCCGTCTAAAAATTTCATGTTGCCTTGCAAGTAAACCAAAAGTTCGTCAAGCCACTCCGCACCGTAAGCGTATGCCGCCTGACATGCGGTTAAGCCCATTACGTTGGGTTGACTGTATCCTTGCGCAAACAGCTCGTCGGCGAATTTGCGGCGTATTTCGGCGTTGTGAATATATATATTCGAAATATGCAAGCCCGCAATGTTAAAGGTTTTGGAAGGAGCTGTGCATACGGCACAGATGTCGGCAAATTCTTTTTTTACCGTTTCAAAAACCGTATGCTTGTTTTTGCCGTATACAAAGTCGGAGTGGATTTCGTCCGAAATAACAAACACGCCGTGCTTAATGCAAATATCGCCGAGCCGCGCAAGTTCTTCTTTTGTCCACACGCGCCCCACCGGATTGTGCGGATTGCAAAGAATGAACGCCTTAACATTGTTTTCGGTTATTTTTTTCTCGAAATCCGCAAAATCGACCGTATAATAGCCGTTGTTGTTCACAAGCTCGCTTATTATAAGTTTGCGCTTGTTAGACGTTACAGACTCGGAAAACGGATAGTAAACGGGCTGAGTTATTATAACCGCATCGCCTACGTTTGTCACCGCTCGCAAAAGCGTGCAAATTGCAAACACGATAGTGCAAGTAAACGTAAAGTTATGCGGATTGGTGCTCCAACCGTGACGGCTCAAAAACCAATTATATAAAGTTTCGTAATAGTCCTCTTTGGGGTCGGTGTAGCCGAAAATTCCGTGTTCGCACCTTTTTTTCAGTGCGTTTTCAATACTTTCGGGCACCTTGAAATCCATGTCCGCCACCCATAGCGGCATTACGCCTTTCGGCATACCCCGCTCGGTTGCAAAATCGTACTTTAAACTGTTTGTATTTAATCTGTTGTGTATTTTATCGAAATCGTATTTCATACGTTAAATGCCTGTTTTAAATCTCCGATTAAATCTTTTATATTTTATATCCCCACCGCTATGCACAAGAACCTGTCGTTTATTCCGCGCCTGTCGCGCTCCTCTTTGGGAACATCGGCATGAGTTTGAAGCATGTGTACGTTATAAGGCTTTCCACTCCGCCACGCCCTCTAATGCGGCAACGGTGTTTTCAAGATGAGCGCGCGTTGGATTAGACAGCCGCGAATAACTATACTCCGAAACCTCGCCCGCCTTTTCATGTCGAATGTTGCCGATTGACAAATCGGCACGGTAAGCGTTCCCCGCTCGTCTTTTATATTGTTATCGGCATGCAAAACAATGTTTCGAATTCCGCTCGTCTTTCCTCCGAAAATTAAATTTTCGTCAACCCAATTTTTCGAGTTCTGCGGAAAGTTTACGCAGGTTTTCGCGCTCCAACTCTATGAGCGACGAGAACACGCGAAAATACTCGGCGTCGGCATCGGACGGTTGAGTGTGGTTCAGAAACGCTTCCAAAAGCGCAGACTGCGACCTTGTACGCTTTTTTTCGAGAGTTTCTATCTCCTGCTCGCTTTCCTGAATTGCTTTTTTCAATTCGCTTTTTTTAGACATAATACCGTTTCTCCTTTGGTTTACTTTATAGGTTATTTTCGTTTTTGAGTTTAAGAATACAGTTCATGGTTTTTTCGTAGTCGCTTTTTACATGCTCGAACAGCGGAACAATATCCTCGCCGTATTCGGTGCGGTTGCGCAGTGATTCCGTCAACAGGTTAGACGACTTAAACAAAGCGGTGAGCGAAAGATTCATGCAAACGCCCTTTAACGTGTGAGCCGCTCTGAAAGCCTCGGGTATGTTCTTTTCGGCAAGCGAGCTTTCAAGCAGTTTAAAACTGCCGTCGTCGTATACTCTGAGTAAAAACTTGACTATTCGTTCATCGGTTCTGAGTCGGCTTAAAACGTCGTTATAATCGGCTCCCATTTCCTCGTAACATTCTTGTACGGTCATATCCGTCTCCTTTTTTCGGATTTATATTATTCGCTTAGCGTTTTTTCCATGGAATCGTCGTAAAAGCAGTATGTACCCTTACTTGCGCGTTTAACGGTGTACATTGCTGTATCCGCCATTTTAAACAGCCTTTCGTAATCTACCGTTCCCGACTCCACGCATGCGATTCCCATGCTTAAACTTATATCGAAATGTTTGTATTTTTTTGCGATTCCCTTGTAAATACGCTTTATCTGCGGTTCTACCGAATTTTTGTATTCCATGAACAGTATAAACTCGTCGCCGCCCATACGCGCCGCAATATCGGTGCTACGTATGTTCTCGCGTATTCGGTTTGCAACGGTTTCCAAAACCTCGTCGCCGAACAAGTGCCCGTATTCGTCGTTGGCATGCTTAAAGTTGTCAAGGTCGAACATTGCAAGCGCGTAGCTTTTGCGGTTCGATTCGCCAAGCAGTTGCGATATGCGTTTTTTTGCGGCGTTGTGGTTCAAAAGCCCTGTGCGCGAATCGTGGTCCGCTTTGTTTTCAAGGTACTGCATTGCTGCGGTTTCTTCGTTTATATCCACAAGCTTGCCTATCGCGCCTTCGAATACGGGGTCTTCGTCGACGCTCCATATCGCCTTTGCTATAACCTTAAACCACTTTTTTTCGCCGCCGATATTTAGCAGGTATTTTTCCGTTATAACGGGGTCTTGCGGCGAAGACTCTTTCAGACTCTTTAAAAAATGCTTGAAGTCGTTATGCGCAACCATTGCGCACCACTGTTCGTTTTCAAGCGGATTAATTACTTTTACAGGCATACCGAGTTCCGCCGCACCCCACTCGGAAAGCTTTATCATTTCGGGAACGGGTATATACTCGAATATGACTTCGCGCGAAATATCCGACAAAAAATCGAACTTCATGCGTTCGTGCTCCAACAGTTGTATGGAGCGGTTCGAGGCATCCTGCCCGTCGGCTTTCAGCATTTGCGAAACGGTGTCGCGTATGCCCTTATCGGTAGCATGCCCGAACGACAATATGTTAAGTTCGCGTTTTAGCGTTTCGGCAATGTCGGTAAGACATTCGAGCAGTATGGGGTTAAACAAGCCGCATTCGCCGTTTAAAATCATTTTTACAGCCTGTTCGGGGGTATATGCGTCTTTATAGCACCGCTTGCTCGTAAGCGCGTCGTACACATCGGCAATTGAAACCACCTGAGCCGAAATGGGAATATCGTCGCCCTTCAAGCCGTCGGGATAACCTTTGCCGTCGTAACGCTCGTGATGCCAACGGCAAATTTGGTACGCTATCTGCACAAGCGGCTCGTCGGCGCGATACGGAATATCTTCAAGCATTTTCGCGCCCTCTACCGTATGGTTCTTCATTACGGTAAATTCTTCGGGCGTGAATCTTCCCGGCTTGTTGAGAATTTCCGACGGTATCGAAATTTTACCTATATCGTGAAGTGCCGACGCGTTGCTTATAAGGCGTATCTCTTTACCCGTAAGCGGGTATTTGTCGGTTTTGCGCATCAAGCACTTTAAAAGCATTTCGGTTATCGCATGAACGTGCAGTACGTGCAGTCCGCTTTCGCCGTTTCGAAATTCGACTATATGCGACAGAATTTCTATCATAAGACTGTTGTCTTTCTCTTTTTCGTAAATTTGAGCGGACAACATCTCGGACATTTCTTTTTGCTTTACGGTAAGTAAGAAGTTCGATGCAACGCGGTGCTTAACCGTTCGCTCGTCGAACGGTCGGCTTATGTAATCTATCGCGCCCAAATCGTAAGCGCGGTCTATATAAGCCCCGCCCGTTTCGGCGGAAATCATAATTACTGGTATGGATTTTATCCACCCCTTTTTGTTCATTACGGTAAGAACTTCGAATCCGTCCATTTCGGGCATGACTATATCCAAAAGCATGAGCGATATTTCAAGCTCGTGCTCGTGGAGTATTTCCAATGCCTCGTTTCCGTTTTCGGCTTCGAGAATTTCAAAACTGTCGGATAACATATCCGACAAAAGCGCACGGTTAAGCTCGGAATCGTCTACTATTAAAATTGTTTTCTTTGCTTTGTTTATTTTGGATTTATTCATTTTTACCGTCGAGCAGTCCTTGTATTATTACTTTCAGTTTATCCATATCTATCGGCTTTGCAAGATGCGCGTTCATACCCGAGTCGAGCGCGTTTTTAACGTCGTCGTCGAACGCGTTTGCAGTCATGGCGATAATGGGTATGGTTTTAGCGCACGGATGCGAGCTCGCGCGAATTTTGCGCGTTGCATCGTAGCCGTTGAGCACGGGCATTTGAACGTCCATGAAAATCATGTCGTATTGTCCCGCTTCGGAGTTTACGAATTTATTGTACGCTTCTTCGCCGTTTGACGCAATATCGCATTTTACGCCCTCTATATCGAGAAGTTCCAAAAGTATCTCGGCGTTAATCTCGTTATCCTCGGCGGCAAGCACTTTAAGTCCATTGAGCTGAGCTTCTTTGGGAATTTCCGACAGCTCGCTTGTATCGCCGTCTTTCAATTTCTCGACTGCGTTGCGGAAGTTGGATACAAAGAACGGTTTCGACAGGAACAGGTTAATGCCGGCTTTTCTCGCGTCTTCCTCTATATCGTCGAAGCTGTACGAAGTAAGCACCATTATAGGCACTTCGGGTCCGACTTTTTTGCGTATGATTTTAGCCGTTTCTATTCCGTCCATATCGGGCATTTTCCAATCGAGCAAAACTATGTGATAGCCATCGCCCGAATCGAACGCCTCGGAAACCATTTCGATTGCTTTTTTGCCGCTGAGCGCGTACTGAATGTCTACTCCCGTGTTTTCCATAAGCTCGCGCACGCCCAAGCATATATCTTCTTCGTCGTCTACCACAAGCACTTTGGTTACGTTGTGGTGCAACCAGAACTCCTTATCGTCGTACATGTTCTGATTTGCGTTGGCAAGTTCGAGCTCCACGGTAAAAATACTGCCCTTGCCGAGCTCGCTGTTTACCGAAATCGTACCGCCCATAAGGTTTACTATATTTTTGGCGATAGCCATGCCGAGCCCCGTGCCTTGTATGCCTTTTGTTCGGGAATTGGTTTCGCGCGAGAACGGACTGAATATATCTTTTACGAAATCACTGCTCATACCTATGCCGTCGTCTTTGACCGTTATGCGCAAATGAGTGTGATGGTGAACGGTTTTACCGAGTGCCTCTACGGTAAGCTCTATGTGACCGCCGTCGGGCGTGTACTTGATTGCGTTTGACAAGAGATTCAACAGCACCTGATTAAGACGCAACTTATCGCCGAACACACATTCGGGCAAGCGTCCTTTGGTGTACATTTCGAAGCTGTGATTTTTTGCTTTCGACTGCGGCAAAATTATAGTGTAAAGCTCCTCTAAAAATTCTGACAAACTGAATTCTTCTATGTTGAGCGTTGTTTTTCCGCTTTCTATTTTGCTCATATCCAAAATATCGTTTATAAGGCTTAACAGATGCTGACCCGAGAAAGATATTTTGCGGATATATTCGCGCACCTTATCGGGTTTATCGGCGTCTTTGGCAAGTAGCGTTGCAAAGCCCAAAATGGCGTTCATAGGCGTGCGAATATCGTGCGACATGTTGGAAAGGAAGTTGCTCTTTGCCTCGTTCGCGGATTTGGCTATTTCGAGCGCGTCCTCCAAACTCTCGTTTAGACTGTTTTCTTTTGTGCGGTCGGACAACATCATGATAAAGCTGTCTTTATCGTTATAGCTCGAATGGTAAAGTACAAGGTGGAACCAATAGTTTTTATCCTCGGAAGCATGGTGCATCTGAATGTCGGTTTCCCACGTATCGCCTACGGGCAACGAATTTAATCCGTCTTGCGTAAACGCATTGTACTTGCTTGTGGTAACGTCGAGAATTTTGCGAATATCCTTTTTGATTTCGGCAATATCGAGACCGAGCACTTTCGTCAAGTTCGAACTTATATAATCCGCCTCGAACGTATCGGGCGAAAACAGTATATACAAATCATTGCTGTTAAGAGTGAGCAAGTCGAGCAGATTGTCTCTCGATTCGATTTCGAGCTGTTGTTCCTTCTGACGGCGGCGTATTCTCATAAAAAGAATAAACGCAACCGCACCGAGTGCAAAAACGAAAATTATAGCCATAACCGCTATGGTTATGTTGCGGAACCAACTCATACTTGCGTTTACGACGCTCGAAGGGACAACGCCCACAAGCATCCAATCGGAAAAACCTATGGGTATATACGTGAGGTATTTTTCTTTTCCGTCGATTTTGTCGTTAAACAAATGCGTGCCGCTTTTCTGCGTTAAAACACCGCTTCCGTCGCGGTCTACGGGAGTCCAATCGCCGAGTATTTCGGCAAGTTTGCGGTTTGAAATTCCGCACTCGTGCGAAAGGAATTCGATATAATTCGTCTTTTCCGCTCCGCCCGATTGAAGCATTACGTAGCCGTCGTTAAGCGTGATATAAAATTCGCCGTCTTTGCCGAATACGTCCACGCTGAGGTTTTTGCGCATCAAATCCATGTCGTAACAAATGCCTGTTGCCGCAAACTCGAAATCTTCGTACACATAATTGTCGGAAACCGAATTGCTATTGTCCGATTTGTGCGGCGCAAACTCCACGGCAAACAGCATTACAAGCTTTGTTTCGCCGCTCTCGGTTGTGTACTCGCCAACTACGCCGCCTTTGTCATCGTTGAGCAGAGTTCTCAGAGGGCGACGGAATCTTATGCCCGTTTCCACGCTGTCGGACAAAGGAGATTTGCAGATATATTCGTACTTATACAAATCCTCTCTTTCCGAATCTTCTTCTTCCTCTTGGAGCGTAGGTAATTTAATAAAATAGAAATCGGAAAAAGACATTGCGTTTTGCTGTTTTTCAATGAAATCGGTAAATTCATCTTTGCGTTGTTCGCTCTGCTCGGAGTCATCGCCGCCCATTATAGTAAGCGTATTGTAAATGTACTTTTCCCAACTTTTAAGTGAATTACGGTCGTTTTCTATTTGTGCGGATACGCGGATATTGAGTTGCTCGTAAATTTCGCTAAGGTGTGACGAACTCTCGCTGAATATGCGTTGCGATGCAAAAACCGAATAAAGAACTGCCGTTACCACTACCGCAACGGCACATACGGCAATTATCAAAACTTCACGCCATCTCTTTTTCAACATTTGTTATCCCTCGTGCAATTTTTGCTCGAAAAATCCCGGTAAGCAAATTTTTCTTATTATCATTATAACACACCGACTGTTTTTTTGCAAGAGGATTTCATGATATTAAACGCTACATATACGCATTTTACATTATCCGCTTGACTAAATTGCCCTTTATAACTTATAATTTAATAAGATAATCGATTTCGGGCTTATGAAAAAGCAATCAAAGAGGTGTATGGTGAAAAATTATTACAGGATTCTTAATGTACGGCTTTCGGCAACCGACGAGGAAATTAAAAACAGCTACCGCAATCTTGCCAAAAAATATCATCCCGACATAAACCCCGACAATGCGCAAGCCGCAAGGGTATTTTCCGACGTAAACGAGGCTTACTCGGTTTTATCCGACCCCGCCTCTCGTGCCGAGTACAACACCTTGCTTCAACAAGCCACCGCGCCGCGTCAAACAAAAAACGCATACGCCGACATAAACGCGCAGTATCAGGCGCAGTATCAAGCGCAGGTGCAGGCGCAGGTACAAGCTCAGCTTACGGGCGTGCGCGACCGCGCATATAAAGAAGGCTACGAACGCGGACAGCGCGAAGGACGCGAGCTTGCCAAAAAGGTACTTATAACCGAAACCGAAAAGAGCAACAGAAAAATTTCCGAATATCGCAACGACCGAAGCGAATTGGAGCAGGAGTTGTTCGACCGCGACCGCTCGCTTGCCAAAGCAAACGACAAAATACAGGACCTCGAAATTCAGCTTCAATGGCTCAGAAAAGCCTCTCACTTTAACGGTAAAACCGCAACCGAATTGCTTAAACAGCAAAATAACGATTCGCGCGATACCGTGCGCAAACTTGCCGAAAAAATGGAGAGCTTAAAAGCCGACCCCGTTGCAATCAAAAACAATCCGTCGGTTCAACTTGATAAACAGCGCGAAATGCAAGCAAAGATAATCGACGTAAACAAGCGCATTGCCGACATTAACGAAAAACTCGGAGTGTGGGAGCGCGAAAACAACCGCATTAAGAGAGCGGCGGAAAATCTCGAAATGCTCGGCGATATGGAAAAACAAGCGGCGGAATGGGCAAAGAAAACCAAAGCCGATTTAAAGCTTTCGAAAAACACTTTGTACGGTACGCTCGGACTGCTCATATGGGCAACCGATGCCGACATAGACGCCGCTTACGAAAAACTCGCAAAGCGGTACTCGAATACATCCAACCCCGAAAACGCCGAAAAACTTAAAGCCGTTAAAGCCGCTTATTCGGTGCTTGCCGACCCCAAACGCCGCCGCGAGTATAATTTGTCTATCGGCTATGAGAGCGACCGTATTGCCACCGAACGCCGTCTTATTAAGGATAACGAGCGCGCTCAGGAAACATACCGCAACAAGCTTGCCGCAAAAGAATTTTGGCAGCGCTTCGACGAACTTTCTTCGCTCGCGCTTTCGGGCGACGCCGACGCACAGAATCTTTTGGGAACGATTTACTACAACGGCAAAAACGTGGAAACCGATTATGTTCAGGCGGTGTATTGGTTCAGAGAGGCGGTTGAACAAAGGCACCCCGCCGCAATTTACAACCTCGGACTTTGCTATCTTAACGGCAACGGAGTAAAACGAAACCACAGCATAGGCATGGCGTTTATGCGTCAGGCGGCAAATCTCGGCTACGCCCCCGAAGAATAATTCTTTTAACGATAAATACGGGGGGGGTACGCAAAACTTTTAACGCCTAAATGTGCGAAGCTACCCCACCCCAACCGCAAAGTATTTTAACGCTTATACTGAAAAACCAAAAAAGGCATGCCGCTTAAATTAACGGTACGCCTTATTTTTTTGCGTGAATCTTTTATACAAATTCTTCTTTTATGCCGCGTCCGAACAGAGCCGCGATAAGCTCTTTGGGCGGAGTCTTTGCGGAAATCATTTCGTTGACCGCATTTGTTATGGGCATATCGACATTTAACTTAGCGGCTACTTTTGCAACGGCTCGGGCGGTTGCAACACCCTCGGCAAGCTTTTCGAACGGCTGACCGAGAACATATGCCTCGCCCCACCTGCGGTTGTGGCTGTGCGGCGAAAACAGAGTGGTTTCGTAATCGCCCAAATGGCAAAGTCCGTAAGCGGACATTTCACTGCCGCCGAGAGCTTTTATAAGTCGGGCGACTTCGCGCGCGCCGCGCGCCATAAGCGGACCTTTAAGCGTAACGTAATTAAGTCCGTCGAGCACGCCCGCCACTATTCCCATTATGTTTTTTGTAGCCGCGCCGACTTCGGTGCCTATAATGTCACCGCCGTAGTAAAAACGGATAAGGTCGCTTTTAAACGAATCCGCAAGAAATTTTGTTAAGTCCATGCTGTACGAATCTATTACCATACAGTTGGGCACGTTTTTTGTAAATTCCTGAATATGTCCCGGACCGACCCAAACGGCAATATTCTCTTTGGGTATTCCGCCCTCTGCGGCAACTTCGCTGAGTCGTTTACCGGTGGTTTCTTCTATGCCCTTCATGCACAGAACAAACTTTTTGTTTTTTATGTCGCGCTTTGCTATCTCCGATGCAAAACCGCGCAATCCCTGACTCGAAATGCTTATTATTACCGTTTCGGCGTGCTTTAACGCCTCGTCGAGATTGCATGAGAGTTTTATATTTTCGTCGAATTTTACGTATTCGTTACGCCCCGTTTCCTTTAATATGCGGTAGCTGTAATCGTGTTCGGGTCCGAAGCTAATAACTTCGTTTCCCAAACGGTTGTTGTACCACGCAAGGAACGAACCCCACCTTCCGCAACCGAGTACCGATACTTTCATTTTCCACTCCTTTTCCGCACAACGGCGGGGTTTTATATTTGAATTTTGTTGCCGACTGCCAACCACGCAGGCGCGGCAAGCGTAGCGGAAAAAATGTGCCTTTAATATTCCGCCAAATCAGTTTTTGGGGCTGTAATTCGGGCTTTCCTTAGTAATGGCAATATCGTGCGGGTGACTCTCTACAAGCGACGCACCAGTAATTTTGACAAAACGTGCTTTCGTTCTGAGCGACTCTATATCGGGCTGACCGCAGTACCCCATGCCCGAGCGCAAACCGCCTATAAGTTGGAATACTATGTCGCTCAAATGTCCGCGGTACGGAACGCGTCCCTCTACGCCCTCGGGAACAAGCTTTGCCGCCGTCGCACCCTCTTGGAAGTAGCGGTCTTTACTGCCGAGCGACATTGCGCCGAGGCTGCCCATGCCGCGGTATGTTTTAAAGTTACGTCCCTGATAAATTTCAAGTTCCCCGGGACTTTCCGAAGTTCCCGCAAACAGACTTCCTATCATAACGGCGTTTGCGCCCGCGGCTATTGCTTTTGTTATGTCGCCGCTGTATTTTACGCCGCCGTCGGCTATTATCTTTTTACCGTATTTGTCAGCCGCTTCCGAGCAATCCATTATAGCGGTTACCTGCGGAACGCCTATTCCGGCAACTATTCGTGTTGTGCATATCGAGCCGGGACCTATGCCCACTTTTACAACGTCGGCGCCGCGCTTATACAACGCTTCCGCCGCCTCGAAAGTCGCCACGTTACCCGCCACAAGGCAGATATCGGGGAACTTGTTTTTAACGCGCTCTACCGAATCCATTATATGACTGTTGTGTCCGTGTGCGGAATCGAGAACTATACAGTCCACTTTTGCATCTATGAGAGCTTTTGCCCTATCAAGGCAATCTTTGCCGCCGCTTATAGCCGCGCCTACAAGCAATCTGCCGTTTTTATCTTTTGCCGAATTGGGATACTGAATCGCTTTTTCTATATCCTTAATGGTGATAAGCCCTTTAAGTATACCGTTTTTGTCTACTATGGGGAGCTTTTCTATGCGGTGCTTGCCCAAAATCTTCTGCGCCTCGTCAAGCGTTGTTCCTACGGGCGCCGTTACGAGATTTTCTTTCGTCATAATGTTTTTAATGGGCTGGGCATAATCGGTTTCGAACCGCAAATCGCGGTTTGTGAGGATTCCCACAAGCTTACCCTTGCTTGTAATGGGTACGCCCGAAATACGGTATTTGTTCATAAGCGCAAGCGCGTCGGAAACAAGATTATCGGGTCCCAAAAAGAACGGGTCGGTAATTACGCCGTGTTCGCTTCGCTTAACTTTATCTACGTGTTCGGCTTGCGCGTCTATCGGCATATTTTTATGTATTATTCCCATGCCGCCCTCGCGCGCAATGGCAATGGCTAAACGTGATTCGGTAACCGTATCCATAGCCGCGCTCATAAGCGGAATGTTGAGAGTTATATTATCGGTAAGTTTGGTACTCAGGTTTACTTCACTCGGCAATACGTGCGACTCCGCGGGTATAAGCAGTACGTCGTCAAACGTGAGTCCTTCTTTGATAATCCTTTCCATATATTTTCTCCTTAAAAAGATTGCGAATTAAAATTCGAGGTAAGCGGCAAGCCAACCGTAAGTGTACCAATCGGACAGCAAGCAACTTCCTATGTTTGTCCACACGCCGTCACGCTTTACATGCACGTTCTGCACGTAAAGATTATTCTGCCACACACGCGAGTGTGCATTTTGAAGATTCGTGCGGTATTCCTCGTCGAAATACCTGCTGCTTGCGCTGAGTACCGCCGTCATGTTGTTCATGGCAAGCACGTAATCGTTGAATATTTTTGCGTAATACGTAAATTTGAGATGTTCGGCTATATCGGGAGTTTCGCCTTTGGGGGCAAACTTATAATCCTGACTTTTGAGATAGTCGGCAAATTCGCCGTACGCGCTTACCGCGTTTTCGTAAAGATAAGTAAACGCTCCCTCGCCGCGGGGATTCCCCGATTCGTCCACGTCGGTGCCGTCGTAAACAAACAAATCGAACGGCTTGCTGTTACCGTAAAGAATCACGCTTTCGGGCACCTTATTAGCCGTTAAGTTAGTTCCTATAAATTCCGACAAACCGAGCTTGTCGAGTTCGGCGTTTATATAAGTTGTAAGTTGCGAAAGAAATACAAAGTAACGCCTTATGTCTGCGGGCGATGCGGGGTGGTCGCCTATAAGAGTCCAATCGTCCTGATCCCAATACGTCGTTGCTATTTCGGCGATTTCCTGCATGCTGTCGCGCTTGCCCGAAATAAAAAGCGCCTTGAAGTATTCCGCTTGCAACTTGTCTGCGTAGCTGTACACATAAGGGTGAAGTGCCGCGGGCGAATTGTAAATTCCGTAATCGTCAATCCTTTTTACGCGGTCGTAAAGCGAATCGGTATTACCCGAAAGTCCTATAAACAGATTCGTGTATTTTTCTGCCTTTTGCGCATAAAACAGCGTATCGTCGTCTCCGTAACCGTTTACGGTAGCACTCTCGTTCATAAGATAAACCGAGTTGTTTACGGCGCAATAAAGCGCGTCGGCATACTTGCCGAAAGGCGCGGGCACAACGGCGGGACTTGCCGATAAATCAAGTTCGTCCGAGTGGCGGTTCATATATCTTTCGGCGTTTACCATCGACATGTATTTCATATCGAGTGCCGAATACATTTTCATTGCCGAATACGGAAAAAACGAAATATAGCAACCGAACAGAAAAATCACCGCTGCAATCGTTATAAACGCCGCGCGGATTCCAACCGCAATCATGTTTGTTTGCGGTGCGTTATGCTCGGGTGCAAAATTCGACTCGGGAACGAAATCCGACTCGGGTGCGAATACGTTTTCGGGCATGGGACTTTCTTCCCTCTCGGCAGATTCGTCTGCCGACGGCTCGGTTATATTAACTTCGGATGTTTTTTCGATAAACAAAAGGATAATACCCCATGCTTGTATTATCCTTAATTATAACACATTTATTATTATTTGCAAATAGTTTAAAGTCATTTTCGGACAAGTTTTCCGATTTTTTTTGCGCGTTACACTTTTACAGCCGCAACCGCGCCCGTATCGCCGCGAAGAAGCACCGCAACGGTGCGCTTATCGGCAGACATAAACGCAACGTACCAAAAGTATCCGCCGCTTCCGTCTATGGGGTTTGGCATAAGCCGCACGTAAATTTCGCAGTTGAATTTACCGCGTTCGCGGAACTGCTTAATGTCGTCTTTCATTTTACCGAGCGCGATTTTAAAAGCCTTTTCCGCGGATATAAGCTCGCCGTCTACCGAGTTTTTCATTTCGAAAGTCTGTTCGCCCGACCCCGCAATAACCGACAGAGTAAAATTCGCTTTTGCCGCAACGGGAATATCCACCGAAAGCGACGCGTTAAACGGGTGCGGTAATAAATCGCCCTCGTAAACCGCTCCGTCAATCTCCGCTTTATAGCGATAGCTCAAATCGGACGCAAACGACTCGGGCGTAACGGTTATGACGGTGAAATCGCGCTTGTCATTGCTAACGCCGTCGAATATGTAGGGGTCTTCCCTTTTGCCCGAAACGGCTGTGATTTTGTAGTCGGCATTTTCCGCCGCAAAAAGATTGTCGCGTATTTCCGAAATGCCGTAATCGTATTTTTCGAGACTGCTGCCGCAACCGCAAAATAAAATATAGCTCAGCACCGCCGCCGCAAGCAACAAACATATCTTTAATTCGAACGAACGCGACTTTGACATAAAGTAAACCCCGTATATTTTGATATTTTAATATACGGGGTTGTTTTACAAATTATGACAAATTGATTGGGTAATGAAATTTTTGCCAAGGCGGAAAAAATCCCCTGCCATTGGCGGGGGATAGATTAAGGTCCGCACTACATCCAAACCTATTAAAAGCCGTCAAGGGCGCAGTACTTGTCGTGCGGGGCGGGTTTTAAAATCGTTTTCGCCAAGCCTTTTGCCACCAAAAGGCTTGTTGTTTATCCGTCGTCACGCTCGCTCATCATTGATTTTACCTTCATAAGCCGCGTAATATTCCCGCGCTCGTTTTCGTCGAGTTTCATTAAAATATACTTGATTGTTTCGTTAAGCTGAGGAATCATTACGTATTCGAGAGCGTTGACTCTGCGACGGTTTTTTTCGATTTCGTCGGCAAGCATGTTGCACGTTTTTTCAATTTCGGCAAGCCGCAAAAGCTTTTCCATAAGTTCCGACAATTTAATCACCGCGGTGTCGAGGTCGGAGGGCGTTCCCGCAAAGGCGTAAGGAAGTAGGTCTTCGGGAGTGGGCATGGTTATTTTAACGTCGGGAACGTCTACACCCATAATATTTTTAGTGCCTACGTCCAAAGCCACCTGCACCTTAGGCATGGCCAGTGCCTGTTCGATGTCTTCGGCTGAAGAAACCGAGCGCGCAAGCATGAATCCGAAAAGCGCGTCGCCCACTTCACCCTCCAATTCTTCGCGCAAGCTTTTGTTAAGGCGTATAAGCTCCATAAACCGACGCACCATTTCGTCGGATTTGTCTTTTAACAGTTTATGCCCGCGCTCTGCGGTTTTAAGACGGGTTTTAAGCCGCCGCAGTTCCATTCGCGTGGGATTAACCGCAAGTCTTGCCATAAGTTATTGCTCCTTTGTGGGCAGATACCGTGCGATGTACTCGTCTTTAATGCGTTTAAGTTCAGTTTTGGGCAAAATAGAAAGAAGTTCCCAACCGAGATTTAAAGTTTCTTCTATACTTCGGTTGCAGTCAAAACCCTGCGAAATATAGCGGCGTTCGAATTCTTCGGCGAATTTCGCGTACTTTTTATCCACGTCGGTAAGTGCCGCATCACCCAAAATCGCGCTGAGTTCTTTTGCCTCTTTGCCGCGCGAATACGCCGCAAAAAGCTGGTTCATTGTGTCGGCGTGGTCCTCGCGCGTTTTATTCTTGCCTATGCCTTTATCTTTAAGACGGCTGAGGCTTGGAAGCACGTCGATAGGCGGATTGAATCCTTTTTTATAAAGCTCGCGCGACAGAATAATCTGCCCCTCGGTAATGTAACCCGTAAGGTCGGGTATGGGGTGTGTTTTGTCGTCTTCGGGCATGGTCAGAATGGGAATCTGCGTTATAGAGCCTTCTTTGCCCCTTATTTTACCCGCGCGTTCGTAAATGGACGCAAGGTCGGTATACAAATATCCCGGGTATCCTCTGCGCCCCGGAACCTCTTTACGCGCCGCGCTTACTTCTCGCATTGCCTCGGCATAGTTTGTAATATCGGTCATGATTACAAGCACGTGCATGCCCAAATCGAACGCAAGATACTCCGCCGCCGACAGTGCCATTCGGGGAGTTGCTATACGCTCGATTGCGGGGTCGGACGCAAGATTCATAAACAGCACCGCGCGGTCGATTGCGCCCGTACGGCGAAAATCCGTAATAAAGAAATCCGCTTCTTCGTAGGTAATTCCGATTGCGGCAAACACAACGGCGAACTTACTGCCGTCGCCGAGCACCTTTGCCTGACGCGCTATCTGCGCCGCGAGATTTGCATGCGGAAGTCCGCTTGCCGAAAACACGGGAAGCTTTTGCCCGCGCACCAAAGTATTGAGTCCGTCGATTGCCGAAACGCCCGTCTGAATAAACTCGTCGGGATAGTCGCGCGCTGCGGGATTCATCGGCGCGCCGTTTATGTCGACGCTCTTTTCGGGGATTATCTCGGGTCCGCCGTCTTTGGGGTGCCCCATGCCGTCGAATACGCGCCCGAGCATATCGGGCGAAACTTTAAGCTCTATGCTTTTACCCAAAAAGCGGGCTTTTGCCGAAGATATTTTAAGCCCCTGACTTGCCTCGAACAACTGCACGAGCGCGCGGTCGCGGTTTATTTCCAAAACCTTGCCCTGACGCACTTCGCCGTTTGCCTGCTCGATTTCCACAAGCTCGTTGTACTTCACGTTTTCAACGTGTTCGACAAGCATTAAGGGCCCCACAACCTCTTTTATGGTACGGTATTCTTTTTGCATTTTATCTGCTTCCTTTAAAACGATTCGGTGGCTTTAAGCTCACTCAACTGCGATTTCATGTCGGCGGATATTTTATCGAGCGTTTCGATTTCCGCCTCGGGTATATACTTACTGCGCCCTATTTTTTCACGCGCCGCAATATTCAAAATGTCGTCGAGCGACACGGATTTTTCGAGTGCCGCAATGGAATAGCGGTAGCAGTCTATTATCAGTTTGAGCATTTTATACTGCTTTGTCATAGACGAATACGTGTCCACTTCATGGAACGCGTTTTGGTGCAAATAGTCCTCGCGAATCGACTTTGCCGCTTCCATGGTTAATCTGTCGCGTGGCGACAGTGCGTCCATGCCCACTAAGCGCACGATTTCGTCGAGTTGCGCTTCTTCCTGCAAAATGCGCATTGCCGCCGTGCGGTAAGAATTGTAATCCGCCGCCACGTTTTCGCCGTACCACTCCGACAGTCTGTCGCTGTACAGCGAATAGCTTGTAAGCCAATCGATTGCGGGGAAATGACGCTTTGACGCAAGCGACGCGCTGAGTCCCCAAAAAACCTTTACTATGCGCAAGGTTGCCTGACTTACGGGTTCGCTCATGTCGCCGCCCGGAGGAGAAACCGCGCCTATCGCCGTTACCGAGCCTATGCGCTCGTCGCTTCCCAGAAGTTTTACAATGCCCGCGCGCTCGTAAAATTCGGCTAATCTGCTACTTAAATATGCGGGGTATCCTTCTTCACCCGGCATTTCTTCGAGACGTCCGCTCATTTCGCGCAATGCTTCCGCCCAACGCGAAGTGGAATCCGCCATTATAGCCACGTTGTAGCCCATGTCGCGGAAATATTCCGCAATGGTTATACCCGTGTAAATACTCGCCTCGCGCGCCGCAACGGGCATATCCGAAGTGTTTGCTATAAGCACGGTGCGCTTCATAAGCGGCTGACCCGTTTTAGGGTCGGTTAAGTGCGGAAATTCGTTGAGCACGTCGGTCATTTCGTTGCCGCGCTCGCCGCAACCCACGTACACGATTATATCTGCGTCCGCCCATTTGGCAAGCTGATGCTGAACGACCGTTTTACCGCTTCCGAACGGACCCGGTACTGCCGCAACGCCGCCCTTTGCTATGGGGAAAAGCGTATCTATTACCCTTTGTCCCGTTATCATAGGCTGAACGGGCGCGATTTTTTCACGGTAAGGGCGTCCTTTACGTACGGGCCATTTCTGCATCATGGTTACAAATTCCGTTTTGCCCTCTTTATCTTCTATGGCGGCAACTATGTCGTCTACCGTTTTTTCGCCCTCGTACACGGAAGTTATTTTTCCGCTTATGCCGTACGGCACCATTATTCGGTGTTCTATCACCTCGTTTTCGCGAACGGTACCTATTATGTCGCCGGCGGAAACGATATCGCCCACCTTTTTAACGGGAACGAAGTTCCACTTTTTGTTATGATTGAGCGCGCTTACTTCTATTCCGCGCCCGATTCGCTCGCCGCTCTTTTTTACGAGCTGATTAAGCGGACGTTGTATGCCGTCGAAAATTCCCTCGATTAGTCCCGGTCCGAGCTCTACCGACAGAGGCGCGTTGGTTGAAACAACTTCTTCGCCGGGACCTAACATACTCGTTTCTTCGTACACCTGAATCGACGCTCTGTCGCCGCGCAGTTCTATAACCTCGCCGATAAGACGCTGTTCGCTTACGCGCACTACGTCGAACATTTTTACGTCTTGCATGTTTTCCGCAACAATAAGCGGACCGGATACTTTTACAATCTTTCCTTTCATGTATGTTACCTCTTAATCGTCGCCGAACAGAATATCGGCACCGATTGCCTTTTCAACGTCTTTTTTTATTCCCTTCAAACCGAATCCGTTGCCGTTTGCGCCCACGGGTATTGGTATTACCGCAGGGTAAGCGCGCGCTTTAAGCTTATCGATTGTATCGGAGATTTGTTCCGCCAAATCCTCGGTTATGAATATAACGGCGTATTCGTCTTTTATCTTGCGCAATAGGTCGTTTGTTTCGAACATACCGTTCGGACTGAATATGTCCACTCCGACGGCTTTGAACGCAAGCACGCTGTCTTTTTCGCCTATAACGGCTATTTTTCCGCTTTTAATCATTTTGTTGCACCTATATGCCTATAAATCACCTTGCCGCTTTACGCATACGGGCGGCTATTTCGCCGCGTGCATTGTTTTTAAGACAAGTAAGAATCATTTTTACGGTTTTGTATTCGTTAAGCTGTGCCGTAAAATACGAAACAAACGGAGAAAACGACGTCATATTTTCCGACTCTTTTTCCCATATGCCTATAAGATAATCGTCTATCTTTGTTTCGAGCGCAGGCAAATCGGGTGTTTCGTCGTAGCTATTAACCAAAAAATCGTAATCGGTTTCGCCTATCGCCTTTGCGACGTTCTCCGCTTTGAATATTGATATAACGTCGTATTCGCTTAGCTTGCCGCACGGAATGAAAAGCGGCATAAGCGACGCTTCGCTCATTTTTAGAGCTCGGGCGCGGAGTGCCGACATTATGTTGTTTAAATCGATTTGAGAAATTACGTATTCACGCAAAGTTTTGCTTCTGCTCTTTGCGGCGCACTCGGCTCCGTCGCGGTACATGGCTTTTGTAAATTCTATATCTATGGTTTTGGGATTCGGCGCACTCTCCGAAAAAATACGGTCGAGCTCGTTTGCCGCATCCGCCATAGCTTTTGGCAAAGCCGCATACTCTCCTCTCGAAATTGCCGCTTTTACGTCATCGTCGTTCATTACGTAAACCGCGGCAGGCACTTCCTTACCCGTTACGCGGGCTTTATAATATGCCTTTGCGTTTGAATACGAAAACGGATTTACAAGCACGCGCAACAGATATTCGTTTGGCGAATTTGCACACACGTATTCTATAAGAGCCGACGTTTCCGAGCTGATAAACGCATCGATATCGTAACTGTTTTCGTCTACCGCTCCGCCGCCGTAACCGTAGTCGCACAAGATTTTAACGGCGTCGGAAAAATCCGCGTCGAGAAGTCGGCGTACTTTTTCCGCTCCGAGCAACTTACCCTCGTTATATTCGGCAACCGCGTTGGCGTAAATCTTAGTTACCATCAGATTTTTCCCTTAAACAGTTTTTTCGCTACGTCGGTAAGACAGTTTTCACGCAGTCTTCCCATCATTGTTTCGAGCGTAAAGTTTTTGTCGCTGAGCTTGCCGCTCAATATTATGCCGCCTTTGCCCTTGTGCTTATCTTCGGAAAAAGACAGGCTTTTGCCCGTTTTGCGGCAAAGCGAATCGAGCCACTCGGCATGAAGTCTTTTTTCGTCCCGCTCGGCTATTATGATTTTGTCGCCGTCGTCGGCATACTTAACAACGAACTCGCCTATAAACTCGCGGTAAATGTGGTCGGTCATGTTGAGGATTTTTTTAGCGGCTTCTTCGAATGCTGCGTTTATTAAGTTCTGTTTCGCCGCAAGCTCGGCTTTTCTCGTTTCCAAGCCGCTGAGCGTTGCCCTGCGCGAAATAACCGCCTCCGCCGCCTCGCGTGCAGAGTCGAGCGCGGTCTGCTTGCGCGCCGACTCCTCGGATTCTACCTTTTTCAGTATTTCGTCGCGCTCGGCATTCGCGTCGGCTATAAGAGCCTCCGCCGACTTTTCCGCTTTTTCTATAATTTCGGCTATTATTGCTTCTTTTCCGTCCATTCTATTTTAATCCCCGAATATCGGTATTGCCTTTTTACAAGCGATTTTTTTCAATGCGTTTTAAAACCCGCTTAAATCGTCATTACGCCTATGAACGAAATGATGAACGCGAATATGGCGAATATCTCTACCAAAACCGCCATTGTCATTGCGCGTCCCATTTGTCCGTCTTGCTTGCCTACAAGGTTTATGCCGCCGACGGCAACCATACCTTGCATTATAGCCGAGCCGAGTCCGACAAAAGCAATCGGCAAGCAAAGCGCAAGATACGATAACCCTTCGGCAACGGTAAGAGCCGCCGCACTGCTACCCATGAGGTTTGTTTGAATAAACACCATGAACGCGATAACAAAGCCGTATAACCCTTGCGTTGCGGGCAACAACTGCAACAGAAGTACGCTGCCGAACTTAGAAGGGTCTTTGCTGAGCAGTCCCGCCGACGCCTGACCCGCTCTGCCTACGCCTATTGCCGAGCCTATGCCCGAAAACACCACGGCTATTGCCGCGCCCAAAAGCGCGTAAAACATTCCCATTGTCATTTTTGTATTTCTCCTTTAATTGTTTGCTTTTTATGTCGGGCGCGTCGGATTACGACGCGTTATGACCTATTTAAGAAAATCTGACGTACTTTGTCTTTTCGCCGAGCGGAGTAAATTTTCTGCCGCCGCCGTCGTAGAACTTTCCGTAAAATTCAAGGAACTGCAATCTTGCGTTATGCACGTACGCGCCCAAAACGCCGATTCCTATGTTAAAGGCATGCAGAGGAATAAGTATGATTATTCCGAGCACATATCCCGCTACGGGAATTCCGAAGAACATACTTCCCAAAGTATTGAAAGCAAGCCCTATTGCGCCGCTTGCAAGTCCCAAACCGAAAAGACGCGCATAGCTTAACAAATCGCTGAGTAGATTCACAAGTCCGTACAGACCCGAAAATCCGCCCATGATTTTACTTAGTATACCCTTATTGTGCCGCCCCGCCGTACACAGTATGCCGAGCAATGCGACTCCCAAAAGTATGAGTCCTACCGTCATAAGCGGCGCACTTACGTCGAGGAGCATATCGAGTGCCATAAACGCCAAAGCAATAAACAATATGAATATGAATATACTGTCGAGTATCGCGTCCAAAGGCTTGCCGTCGCGGAACTTGCGCGCCGAACTGAGCGCGTAACCCGTTAAAAGCTGAACCGCACCGAGTATTATGGATACGCCGAGCATCATAAGCGGTTCGTTTATGGGATTAAACCACAGCGCGGGGATTCCCTCGATTGAGAAAATGCCGCCGAACAGCACACCCCATATAATCGCGGATACTCCGCCCATGCCAACAAGCGCAAGCAGTCGCGCCGTGCCTTTTTCGAGCTTTACGAATTTCAGTATAAGCAGTGCCGCAAGGCTTAAAATAAGACCGTAACCCGCGTCGCCTATCATAATTCCGAAGAAAATAAAAAAGAATACTGCCATAAACGGGTTCGGGTCTATCTCGCGATACGACGGAACGCTGTACATGTCGGTAACGTCTTCGTACGGTTTCATTATCTTTTTGCTTACGAGCAAAGTCGGAACGTCGTCGCCGTCGCGCGGGTCTTCGGTGTACGCAACTATTTTTTCCGTTTTCGACTTAACGCGCTCGATTAACTTGTCGGCATAATCGCGCGGCACCCACCCCTCGGCTACGAACGTGCCCGACGTGGAAACGAAGTTCAGTTCCGCAACGGATTTTTCTATATCCTGACCGATAACGTCGTACAGCACTTTTAAATCGGATAAATACTTTGCGTATTCGAGCACCGCATACATATCGTTGCCGTCTTTTTCACGCAACCGCTTTTCGCTCTCTCGATAATCGGCTAAACTCCGAGCCGCAGTAACGTCGCCCCTTAACTGACACTGAGTAAAACCCGCGCCGCCCATTAACGCCGCAAGCTTATCTTTATCGGCTATACGGCATATAACGCAAATAAGCGTTCCGCGCTCGGTTCCGTAATTTTCGTAATACACGCCGAGCTCGCCGAACTCGGGCGTAATATCAGCCGAATGACTCCACAATGTAACCGACACGTTCGCGCCGTCCGACAAAACGCCAAGCGGCAAAGGGAATTTTTCGTAAGGCTGTAACGCGCGGATTTTCTGACGCAGTTTTGCCGTTTCCGACTTGTTTTCAAGCCGAGCGAAGTTGAGTTTTTCCAGCTCGTCGCACACCGATATAAGTTCGTACTCTTTTGCGGCAACGTCGTAAAAATCGTCGAATCCTATTATCGCACGCCCGATTTGTTTGCGCGGACTGTCTATCGCCGCCTGCCTTATCGGTTGCGCCGTTCCCTTTTTGACTGCGGCGTCGTTTTTTTCTTTCAGAATTTTGTACTCGTTTATGCAAGCTGTAAGATACTCGATTGCAAACGAAACCTTTGCCTGCTTACCTACCGCTTTATCGAGGTGAGAGCGCGAAACCGCGGCATCACGCGAAGGTGCGCCGTGTATCGCCTCGAACGAGCCGCTCTTTATAAGCTCGTTCATTATTTTATTTTTGTCCGACTTCAAACCTATAAGGCGAAGACGGCTCATTTTACATATAGCCATATTGTATCAATATTTGCCCTTTACGAGCGTTTCGGCAATCCACTCGCCCACGCTACGCACGTTCTTTTCGGCGGAACGCACAACCGCGTTAGCCGACTCGGTTGCCGCTTTGAGCGCCGCGGCGGCGTTTTTTTCCGCCTCGCGCTCGGCGGCATTAAGAATCTCTTTTACTTCCCGTTTTGTTTCTGCGGCATAGCGGGCGCGTATGGCATCCGACTCTGTTGCCGCGGATTTAACCGTTTCGCGCGCCTTTTCCTGAGCCGCGGCAATAATGCCCGCCGCTTTTTCTTCGGCTTCGGTAATTTCAGCCAAAACTTCTTCTATCATTATCGACGCCCCTCTAACTGCGTGATTTTGTTTATTCTGCGTATATGACGCTCGTCGTCGGAAAACGGAGTTTTTACAAAGGTGTCCACTATATCGAGCGCAAGTCCTTTGCCCGTTACGCGTTCGCCGAGAGCAAGTATATTCGCGTCGTTGTGCTCGCGCGTCGCTCGTGCCGAAAACGTATCGCCGCAAAGCGCACAGCGTATGCCTTTAACCTTGTTTGCCGCAATACTCATACCTATGCCGGTTCCGCATATAAGTATGCCTTTTTCGCACTCGCCGCCTACCACGGCATTTGCGACCTTTTCGGCGTAATCGGGATAATCCACCGAATCCGACGAAAAACACCCGAAGTCTTTAAGCTCGAATCCCTGACCTTCGAGATGTTCGATTATGCTTTTTTTGAGTTCCACAGCCGCGTGGTCACAGCCGATAGCTATCATAGTCAAATCCTCTTTGTTAATCCGTATAAATATTATAATACCACAAAAGCGAAATTTTTGCAAGAAATTTTATGTAAATTTTATGTGTTACCGATACTCTCGGCAACCGTAAGAATATCGTCGCACGCATACATAAGATACTCGGCTGTTTTAAGATATTCGTTCAAATCTCCGCCGTACGGATCGGGCACGTCGTGCGCACCCGTAATTTCGCCAACAGTTTTCACTTTGTCGCCGAATTCCCTCAACGTAAATTTATGCGACGCCGTCATGCACACTATTAAATCCGCGTTTTTCGCCTCATCGACTGTAAGCAAATGCGCCGCATGTTTTTTGCGTACCGTGATTTTCAGCATTTTAAGCGCGGAAATCGCGTTATCCGTCATGGAGTCGCCGCTGTTTACTCCGAGTCCCGCACTGCTTACGTTGTAGCGCGAAAGCTTGCGCTTTTTGCCGAGATAGCTTTTGAAGATATTTTCCGCCATCGGACTGCGACACGTATTGCCCGTGCAAACGAAAATCACGTTTTTCTTTTTAACCGTCTGCCTTTTTGCCATAACCGTCACCTTACTTTTTATAATGCCGTTATAATAACCGACTTACGTTATATTATCTTGCCGCCGCTCGCTTTTACGAGTCGGTTTATTATCGCCGCGCCTATGCCGTCGGACGGAACTCCCTCGGCTATTACCGCGTCGTATCCGTCTTTGTCGGCGCGCCTCAACGAAGCAAACAGATTATGCGCATAGCCGCGCACGTCGTCTCCCATATCGTACACGTTTCGTTGCCCGTACTTATCCGCGTTTTTGCCGAGTGAGAGAATAACCGTGCGATTGCCTTTATCGGCAAGTATGTCGTAATTGCGGATTATGCCGCTTACCATGCCATCGTAATAGGCAGAAAAATAAACCGCGGCTTTCGGCGCATAATGCTTGTACTTCATACCGGGACTCAGTGCCACCGTACCGCCCGCCGCAATCTCGATTTCACAGCCGCAAACCTCTTGAAGTTCTTCCTTGGAAATGCCGCCCGCACGCAGAAGTTTGGGGGTTTTGCCGCTCAAATCGATAATGGTAGACTCTACGCCGACTTTACAGCTTCCACCGTTTAATATGTACTCTATTTTGCCTTTTAAGTCGCGCAGAACGTGCGAAGCCTTCGTGGGCGAAGGTCGGGTGCTTAAATTCGCACTCGGAGCCGCAACGGGCGTTGCGCACGATTTCAAAAAGTTGCGGCACACTGCGTGCGCGGGCATTCTCACGCCCACGGTGCCGAGTCCGGCGGTTACGCAATCGGGAATCTCGGGTCGCTTTTTCAATACCACCGTTATGGGTCCCGGCATAAATTTGCGCATTACCTTTTGGGCAAGCGCGGGAACTTCTGCCGCAACCTTTTTAACGTCGTCGAAACTTGCTATATGAACTATTAAAGGATTATCGCTCGGACGCCCCTTTACTTCGAATATCTTTTTTACCGCTGTTTCGTTAAACGCGTTCGCCCCGAGTCCGTACACCGTTTCGGTCGGAAAAGCGACAACGGAGCCGCAACGGATTTCTTTGGCGCATTTGTTTATATTCTCGTCTGTGGGACTGAGTATTTCGGTATTCATTTGTGTTCCTTATGTTTTAAATGTATTTATCGGGAAATAATACCCGATATGAAAAAACCGTCTGTAATTTTGGATACCATTCTTACGTTTGCGGCATCGTGGCTTCTTTTTGCCGCAATAGCAAGCTATTTTACGCAAAGTGCCGCCGTTACCGTTTCGGCGGCAATCACAGCCGCCGCCGCAGTGACGTATTTTACGGGCAAGATTTCGGCTAAACGCCGTCTGCCCAAACGCCGCCGCCGCAAGCTTAACGAACTTTTAAACAAATTCGTTTTTTCGCCGCCCGAGTACGCTCATGACTTTACTATGAAAGCAATTTCCAACAAGCATACCGCAGTCGAAAAAAACGGGTTTATATTTTCGGGTACAACCGCTTTTCTCGTTAAGCTGATTCCCGAAAAAATCTCTTTTGCGACTCTTGCATCGGCGTATGCCGCCGCCGCGCAGTCGGGTGCGGAGCGTCTTGTAATACTGTCGGCATACGGGGGCGAACCCGAAACTTCGAGCACTGCGGCTCTGCTCAAATCTCCCGCAACCGAAATTTGGGACTTCGAAAAGGTGTACGATTTTTATTCGCACCTTAACTTCGCACCCACCGAAACTCTTTCGCTCGACAAACCGAAACGCAAAGTCAAAGAGGCTCTTACCGCAACTCTGCGGCGCGAAAACGCACGCGGTTATCTTTTTACGGCAATAGTTATGCTTATGTTTGCGGGCTTCGTTCCGCACGGCGTGTACTATGTTTGCATATCGGCAATATGTATCACGCTCGCGCTTCTTTGCCGCATAGACGTAACTATGCGCTTTAAACGCAAACGGGAAACTTAATCGTCGCCGTCCGCCCCGTCGCCGCGCGAAACACTTTGCCCGTTTTCGGCAACTCTATCGGACGCGTCAGAGTCGTCGGATTTTAAGCTGTTTTCACTGTCGTCTTCACCGACGTTAGCTTCGTCATCCGTTTCGTCGCCGTCATCGGGCAGTTCGCTCGGAAGATACTCGGGCGGCTCTTTGTCTTTGAGAATATACTTGACGATAATAAACAAGCCCACCCCGAATAAAAACGTAATAAGGCACAGATAGCCGAGCGCGCCGTTGAGAATGTCGGGCACAGCCAAAAACACAACAAACGAAACGGTAAAGATGAAAATGAACACGAGCGCGGTTATTGCGAGCGCGCGTTTTAGCCTGTGTTTATCCATGCGCTTATTATATCATTAAAAAACGACAAAAGCAAGCTTTTAAAGTACTGCCGAGGTTCGGCGCGTTTAAAATAATAACCTATGTCGGGCAAAGCAACAAAATGATAAAAATAATTGATATTTACGTTATTCGGTGCTATAATAATCTCAATGAAAAAGCTGTTTAAAATTATTACAAATAAAATAGTTGTTACCGCTTTCTTCTTTTTACTGCAAGTGGTGTTTACCATGGCACTGCTACTCGCTCTGTCGCAAATATCGGCATGGGTTTACGTGAGTTTCAGTCTGCTGAGTCTTTTCGTCTGCCTGTTCGTAATGGGAAAAAACGCAAATCCCGGATACAAGCTTGCGTGGGTAATTCCCATACTTTTGGTGCCTTTGTTCGGCGGCATGATGTACATTTCGTTCGGTAGAACGGCGCGTCTCAGACGCAAAGACCGCAAAAGACTCGCACTTATAAACCGCGACAGCGTAAGCGGGTATTCGGACGCGCACGAAATTTCCGCCGAATGTATAAGCACTCTGCCGCTCGACGAGCATAAAATCGCTTCGCTTATATCCGAAACGGGCAACTTTCCCGCATATAACAACACCGAAGTAAGTTATTATCCGTCCGGCGAAGACTTTTTAAAGGCGTTGCTTTGCGACCTCGAAAAAGCCGAGCGTTACATTTTTATGGAGTACTTTATAATCGAGCGCGGCAAATGTTGGAACTCGGTTTTGGAAGTTTTAAAGCGCAAAGTAAACGAGGGCGTGGACGTGCGTCTTATTTACGACGATATGGGGTGTCTTTTCACCTTGCCTGCGAATTACCGAAAAAAGCTTCTTGCAATGGGCATAAAGGTGCACATTTTCAACAAAATAAAGCCTACTTTCAATATTCGCATGAATAACCGCACCCACCGCAAGATTACCGTTATAGACGGTAAAATCGCTTATACCGGCGGACTGAATCTTGCCGACGAATACATTAACGAAGTAGACCGTTACGGACATTGGAAAGATACCGCCATACGCATTCAGGGCAACGCCGCGCAGTCGTTTACGATAATGTTCATGCAGTTCTGGATGCTTTGCGAACGACAGCTTATAAACGTAAAGGAATTTCTGCCCGAGCTTACCGAAAAGCCGAACGGTATTAAAGGATACGTTCAGCCGCTTTCGTCGGCGCCCGACGGAAACATGCAGGTTATAGAAAAAGGTCTTATGTCGATGATAACAAACGCAGACCGCTATATTTACCTGACCACTCCGTACCTGATACCCGACAACGAATTTATTACGGCACTGTGCGTGGCGGCGCAGAGCGGCGTAGACGTGAAAATCATTATGCCGCACATACCCGACAAAAAGCTCGTGTTTATAATGTCGCGCTCGTTTTACCCCGTTCTGCTTAACGCGGGAGTTAAAATTTACGAATATATTCCGGGATTCGTACATGCAAAAAGCGCGGTTTGCGACGATTCGATTGCCTACGTTGGAACATGCAATCTCGATTACCGCTCGTTTTATCTTCACTACGAATGCGGCGCGTTTATGTACGGAGTGCCGCAAATAGCCGATATTAAAGCGGACTACTTAAAGACACTCGAAAAGTGCAAGGAAATAACCTACGCCGAAGCAACCGACGTGCGCGCCATAACAAAACTTACGCGCTCGGTACTCAGACTGTTTGCGCCGTTGCTTTAAGGCTTATAAATCGTCGGCGTCTTGCACGGGTTTTTCGTACACGGGATTTCCGTATTCGTCAACCACAATGCCCGTATAACTCCCCAAAGGGTCGGATTCGGGACACTTTAAAATTTCTTCTGTGTTTTTCATAACTCGGCCTCCGCATATATTATGCGCAAGTATAACGGCAAAAATATATCCGTAAAAAATAAATAAGGAGAGTACATATTTATGAATATATGGCACGACATCAATCCCGAAAGAATTTCGCCCGAGGATTTTATAGGGGTTATAGAGATTCCCAAAGGATACAAGCAAAAATACGAACTCGACAAAGAAACGGGGCTTTTGATTCTCGACCGCATACTTTACACGTCCACCCACTACCCCGCGAATTACGGGTTCATTCCCCGCACTCTTTCGGACGACGGCGACCCGCTCGACGTGCTCGTGCTTTGCAGCGAAAGCTTAGAGCCGCTAAGCATGGTGCGCTGTTACCCAATAGGAGTTATAACTATGCTCGATAACGGCGCGAACGACGAAAAAATTATAGCAATACCTTTTAACGACCCCACATACAACGAACACAAAGATATATCGGAACTGCCGTCGCACGTGTTCGAGGAAATGCGGCACTTCTTTTCGGTTTACAAACAGCTCGAAAACAAGCAAACGGCGGTAAACGAAGTCGCCGACCGCAAAGCCGCTTTGGAAATAATAGAAACCTGCATTGCAAACTATAACAAAAAGTATAAAAAGTAATTACAGCACTTTTATTTTTTCGAAAAATTCCTTTGTGTCCGATTTGCCGTGGCGGTTGTAACGCATAACGCAGTCGAGCCCGTCGGTCTTACCCTTTGTAAACACGTTTATGCCCCCTTTGCAGGTAAGAATCGCACGGTAGCCGAGTTCGTGCAAAATATCTTTTGTACCCGTGCTGTAACAGCCGAACGGATAAGTAAACACGTTCGTTTTAAAGCCGCATGCCTCGTAAATGAGCGTGCGGCATTTTTCGCTGTCGTAAATGAGCGCGGTGCGGTACTCGTCGTAGCTTTCGCTCTTTTTACGCCTTACCCCCTTACGCGGCGACGAGCGGTGCATATCGTACGTATGGTTTGCTATTTCCGCGCGCCCGCCCGCACTTAGTTTACCGATTTCGGCGGAGCTTAAATACGAATACACAGGGCTTCGTTTCGTTTGCCCTGCTTCGGCGCGCACGTAACTGCCCACTACGCTTACGGTATATTTAACTCCGTATTTTTCGGCAATTTTATCCACGTAAAAAAGATTGTTATAAAAGCCGTCGTCGAAAGTAAGTACAACGGGTTTTTCGGGAAGCTCGGTTTTTCCCTCGCAATAGCTTATTATGTCACGCATAAATACGGTTTTGTACCCTCTTTTTCGCAAATATTCCAAATCGCTTATGAGCGTATCGGGCGAAATTACGTATTCGCCCACGTTTGTGCGACACACCGAATGATACATTATAACGGGAACGCGTCTGCTGTCTTGTACGGGTGCGAAGCCCGAAAGAGACAGCCACAGCATTAACACCATGATACATGTGCACTTTTTCATATTGTTAGTATCTTTTTATAGCATGCGTATTATTCGGTAATTGCAAATCGTGCGGCGTCGCTTGACGGATTTATCGTGACGCTGTATAATTCTTATAAAAGATTAACCTGTTTATGTAAAAAGGAGTTTATTATGGAATTGCAAAAAGTCGGCGATTTGCCTTACGAGAGAGTGAATGCGGATTACGTTATAAAAGAGATACAAACATGCACGGCCGAAGTCGCAAAAGCAAAAAGCGGATGTGAGCTTGCCGAGCTAAGGCAAAAGTGCTTAAAGCCGCTGTTGCACTTTTCGAGCATGGCATCGCTTTCGTTTGCGCGGTTCACTTTAAATACTCGCGACGGTTTTTACACTGCCGAAAAAGATTATTACGACGAGACTGGACCGAAAATCGATGCCGAATATGTAAAATTTCAGCGTGAATTTTTAAAAAATCCGCACGTAAAAGAAGCGGAAAAGTATCTTAATCCGCTTGTAATCAGACATTACGAGCTCAGCGTTAAGTGCACGTCTGACAAAGCTGTTCCGTACAAAATAGAAGAAAACAAGATAATAACCGAGTACACAAAGCTCATGGCGGAAACTTTGTTCGAGTACAACGGCGAAAAACTCCCCCTTTCCGCCCTGAAAAAATATTTCACCGATAAAGACCGCGCAGTGCGCAAATCCGCGTACGACGCGCTCGGCAACACTCTCGGCACAATCGGCGACAAGCTCGACGATATTTACGACCGACTTGTGAAGGTGCGCACGCAAACCGCCCGTGTTTTGGGCTATAACGACTATTCGGAACTCGGCGACAATCTTATGGGGCGTATTTCGTACAACCGCTCCGATATTAAAGCGTTCCGCGAAAACGTGTTGCGCGACATTGTACCCGCAGTAACCAAACTTAAAGAGGCCGTTGCGAAACGGCTTAATATATCCGATTTTATGCTGTACGACAACGACACGTATTTTACGTGCGGAAACCCCGCGCCCGTGATAGACGCCGAACATATGTTTAAAGCGGCGCGTGACATGTACCGCAGTATGAGCGACGAAACGGGCGAATTTTTCGACTACATGGTTGCAACCGATGCGTTCGACGTATTCCCCCGCGAGGGCAAATGGGGCGGCGGCTACTGCACTTCGTTTTCCGATTACCGACAGCCGTTTATTTTGGCAAACTTCAACGGAACGAGCGCAGACGTAGACGTGCTTACACACGAGGCGGGTCACGCGTTTGCCGAATACGAAATTTACAAACAGAATCACGACTTAGAACTTAACGTGGGCGGCATGGAAACCGCCGAAACCCACTCTATGAGCATGGAATTTTTCTGTCATAAATATATAGACAAATTCTTCGGAGAACGCGCGCGCGATTACAAATACTCGCACATAGCCGACGCGCTTAGCTTTATTCCCTACGGCACTATCGTCGACTACTTTCAAGAACTCGTATACAAAAATCCCGATATGACCAAAGCCGAGCGCAACGAACTTTGGAACAAGTTGGAATCGGAATTTCGTCCGTGGCTATCGGTTAAAGGGATTCCGTATATCGAAAACGGCACAAGATGGCAGTATCAAATGCACATTTACGAAAGCCCCATGTACTATATAGATTACTGTCTTGCGCAGTCGGTTGCGCTTCAATTCCTTTTTGCAAGCAGAGAGAACTTCGACAAGGCGTTTAATGCCTATACAAACTTATTGAAACAAGGCGGCGAAAAGGAATTTCCCGCGCTTGTAACCGAGGCGGGTCTTAATTCGCCGTTTAAGCAAGGCGCGCTTAAAAAAATATCGGAAAAAGCGCAAAAGCTTTTATCCGAAATTTGATTTTGTAAAACGCGTAATATTATACTTCCCAATCTTAAAGGACAATAAAAATGGAAAAATACGCATGGAAAGCCAAAATAATAGACGGCAAACAAGACGAATATAAATTGCGCCACGATAAAATTTGGCAGGAAATGAAAGACGTTCTCCGCTCGGCGGGCATAAAAAATTACTCGATTTGGCTTTGCGGAACCGATTTATTCGGCTATTACGAGTGCGATAAAGGAATCGACTTTGCCGCAAGCGTGCAAAACAATTCTCCCGTTGTGGCAAAGTGGAACGAGTATATGCGCGATGTAATGATAATGGAGCCGGACCCCGTTACCGGCGCCCAGCCCCTTCTTACGAAAGTATTCGAATTTAATTAAAATTATTTTACGGTAAACGTAAATTCCGTTTCTTCATGATACGGTTTTTCGGGCGATAGTATGCCGCAGTCGTCGGGGCATGCGTGAATCCCGTCGGGGTGATACTGACACTCCAAGCAAACGGCAAGATACTTGACGTCTTTTTTGCCGCCTACCGCCGTCATATCCGCCCTCGGTTTTCCGTTTGTATAAACCACTACGCAAGGGTAAGTGGTGGCAACCGTTAAATTTATTCCGCTCGATTCCGAGTACAGCTCGCAAGCCTTACTGCTTAAACCGCGCTCGTTCAAGAAAAACGGGTGGTCGTAGCCGCACGTATTACTTTGCAACTTCGCGCTGTTTATGTAGTCGCCTATTTTATGCGGCACGGTGAAATCCGATTCTTTGCTTACGGGTTCGATGCCTTTCGCTATAAGACGCTCGTTGAGCTTTCCCACACGCGACGCGTTTAAGTAAAAAATATGCCCCTCCACGGTTTCGCGCAAATCGCCGCTAAGGTTTAAATACACATGGTTGGTTAAATTCAAAAGCGTTTTCGTATCGGCGGAAGCATCGTAAATTACAACGAATCTGTTCTCGCTTTCGTAAATTCGGTACGTTACAGTTATGTTTACGTTTCCGAAATATCCGCCCTCGCCGTTCGGCGAAAAGTATGTAAACACCGCGTCGGTGTACTCGGGAGTTTGTTTTGAGTCGCACTTAAATTTTATTGCGTGAAGCCCCGCGGAGCCTCCGTGCAAATTATCCGTTCCGAAATTGTTTTTTTCGAGTTCCGCATGTTTGCCGTCTATGTCGAAGACGGCATTTTCTATTCTGCCCGCCGTGCGCCCCACCGTTTTGCCGTAAAACTTTTTTGCGAATGTTTCTTCGTTATCGGGCGTAAGCGTAACAATGCGCCTTTTGCCGCCGTTATCGGGCACTTCTATTCCATAAACCGACGCGCCCAACGGACTGAGCGTTATTTTAAGTCCCGTTCTGTTTTCAAACGATATAACTTCAATCGATTTAATCTTGGATTCGGTTATTAGCATATTATGCGCATCTCCGCGTAATTACGATTTATAGCCGTCGGGGTTCTTGCTCTGCCAATTCCACAGCGACGAGCACATATCGTCCAAACCGAGTTCGGCTTTCCAACAAAGTTCTTTTTTCGCCTTGCTCGCATCGGCGTAGCAAGACGCTATGTCGCCCGCTCTGCGCGGCTTAACCGCGTATTTAATCTTATGTCCGCATGCTTTTTCAAAGGCGTGTATAACGTCTAATACGCTGTAACCTATGCCTGTGCCGAGGTTGTAAACATGCACGCCCGCGCTCTTTATATTGTTGATAGCCGCAACGTGCCCTTTTGCCAAATCAACCACGTGAATATAATCGCGCACACCCGTGCCGTCGGGAGTATCGTAATCGTTTCCGAACACTCCCACCTCGGGCAACTCGCCTATTGCTACCTTTGCTATAAACGGAGTCAGGTTGTTGGGGATTCCTTTGGGGTCTTCGCCTATCAGTCCGCTTTCATGCGCGCCCACGGGGTTGAAGTAACGCAGAAGCGCGACAGTCCACTCTCCGTCGGACTTAAACAAATCGGTAAGCATTATCTCCTGAAAATACTTACTCGTGCCGTAAGGATTGGTTGTGCCGCCCACACGGCATGTTTCGGTAAGCGGCAAACGCTCGGGCGTGCCGTAAACGGTTGCCGACGACGAAAACACGATTTTTTTACAGCCGTGTTTTTTCATTGCTTTTATAAGGTTGAGAGTGCCGATTAAATTGTTGTCGTAATACTCTATGGGTTTAACACACGACTCTCCCACGGCTTTAAGCCCCGCAAAATGAATCACCCAATCAATCTTATTCTGCGTAAAGATTTTATCAAGCAGTTTTTCGTCGCGCACGTCGCCGCTATATAAAGGAATCTTTTTACCCGTGATTTGCTCTACGCGTTTAACGCTTTCGGGCGACGAGTTTACAAAGTTGTCAACAACAACGACTTCGTGTCCGCTTGCCGTAAGTTCGATTAACGTGTGCGAGCCTATATAACCCGCGCCGCCTGTTACAAGTATTTTCATTTTATGACTCCTTTTATTTTATTATTTCAACCGTTATGCCGTCGGAAATTTCGGTATCGTAAAACTCCGCCGTATAACCCGTTTCCCGTAAATAACGCTCGCTTACGTATTTTTCGAAATCTTCCGTTTTATCGGCTTTTACTATGGAAATCGTACAGCCGCCGAATCCGCCGCCCGTCATGCGCGAACCCAAACACGCGGGGTGACTTTGCGCCGCCGCCGCAAGCGAATCGAGTTCACGCCCCGTAACTTCGTAAAGATTTTTCAGCGACTCGTGCGACGCGTTGAGTATACTGCCGAGCAAGCGCATATCGCCGCTTTTCATTGCTTTTTCGGCTTCATGCACGCGGGCGCATTCGTAAACAACGTGCTCTGCCCTGTCGCGTATTTTACCGCTTAAAAGATAAGCGTATTTTTCGAACGCGTCTATGCTTATGTCTGCCAAACAACTTATATCCGCATGACGTTTAAGTATCTCGAAAGCTTCCTCGGTTTCACGTCTGCGTTCGTTGTATTTGCTGTCGGACAGGCTGTGCGGCTTGCAACAGTTTGTTATAACTATCGCGCAGTCACCCGTGTTTATCGGCACGTATTCGCATTTAAGGGTTTTACAGTCGAGAAGCATAGCATGGCCGCGTTTGCCGCAAGCCGATGCGTATTGGTCCATTATTCCGCAATTAACTCCCGCATATTCGCGCTCGGCTTGCTGAGCGGTTAATGCGATTTCGGGTGCGTCGAATTTTTCGCCCGCAACCGTCGCCATTGCCGCAATGGTCGATACTTCTATTGCCGCCGAACTGCTCAGACCGCTACCGAACGGAACGGTGCAATCATGAAGCATATCGCACCCGATCAGCTTATGCCCCGCGCCGCCCCACAAAAACAAACTCCCCGCTTGATAATTGCCGTACTTCAAATCGCGGTAAGAGTTTAATTTATCAAGTTGCAAGGTTACTTTGTCGGACAATGTAGTCCAACTTAAATTAACTTTATCCGTTCCGTTCGGGCGCACATACACGGTGTTTTTAAGCGACAACGCCGCAGGGAAAACTTTTCCGCCGCAATAGTCTATGTGTTCGCCTATTATGTTGACTCTGCCTGCCGCCGTAACCTTGTACGTATAGTCGCTTTTGTTCATTGTATCCCTCGCAATAAAATTTTACCTGTTCCTTACGAAGATAATATACAGTACAATTAAAATTTTGTCAATCTTAAAAACGGAATTTTACCGCCATCGCAACTAATTGCCGCACTCGCGCCATAAGTTTATATCTACGTGCATATGCAATGCTTTTTTTGATTGACACGCATATAAAACTATGCTATCATAAGTGTAAAGTTTCCGCCACCGGGCAGAACAAATGCTACGGCATTCGCAAACGTATCGTTAGGTCTTTGAAGATACGTCACGCGGGTGCTTATTTTTTTAAGGACGTACAGATGAAACCGCAAAACCCTTTTAAAACTCTCACCAAATTCGAAGTCGCGCTGTGGATAACCTCGGTTGCGGTTATAACATTGTCGTTCGTTCTTGCTCCGCAAAAAGACTGGCTTACGCTTACGGCGTCGGTTTTGGGCGTTTCATCGCTTATATTCATTGCAAAAGGAAATATCTTCGGACCCATTCTCTGCATGATTTTCGCCACGGTTTACGGAGTAGTATCGTTCTTTTTCAAATATTACGGAGAACTTATAACATACGTGTGCATGACGTTGCCCGCCTCGGCGGTTTCGCTCGTTTCCTGGATTCGCCACCCGTACTCGGCAACTCAGGTTAAAGTAAGCAGGCTCACCGCCAAAAAAACGGTTGCCGTATTCGTTGCGGCAGCCGCGCTCACCGTTGCTTTTTATTTCGCTTTGAATGCCTTGGACACTCCGAATATTGTTTTCAGTACTCTTTCGGTAACCACAAGCCTTATAGCGGCATCGTTCACTATTTTGCGCAGCCCGTTTTACGCGCTTGCTTATTCGGTAAACGACGTTGTTCTTATAGTACTGTGGACGTTGGCAACGGTTAAAGATATTGCGTACCTACCAATGATTATGTGCTTTGTTATGTTTCTGTTCAACGATTTATACGGATTTTTCAACTGGCGGCGCATGCAAAGAAAACAGGCAACCGAAAATAAGCCGCAAGAAAGCCAAATTAACGGTTAATCGCTTAACGGGCAAATCCTATTTCTGCGCTCCGTCGTTAATATACAATATTCCCAAAGTGTGTTCGCCGCAATGACTTGCAATAGTAGCGCCCGCGCGGGTTTCGTAAATATTTTCGAATCCGCGCTCGCTTAACGCTTTTTTCGCCGCGGCAACCATTTCTTCGGTAGCCGTGGTATAAGTTATAAACGCCGTGCTTAAATCGGGGGTATTAAATTCGTTTAACGTGTCTAAGCAGTAGCTTTCGACAACTCTGTCCATTTTACCGCGGTACTTTTTGTAAGAACCCATTTTGCCGTTTTTAACAAGAATCTGCGGACGAATTTTAAGAAGATTCGCGCCGAGCAGCGCAAGTGCCGAACATCTTCCGCCCTTGTAAAGATAGTCGAGCCGTTCTATCACAAAACTTGCCTGAACGCTTGCGACACGCGCCGACACTTTTTCGTAAATCTCGACGGCGGATAATCCGTCGTCCGCAAGCTTGCGTGCGCAAATCGCCAAAAGCGCGATTCCGGTAGAAAGCGACTGCGAATCGATTACATACACGTTCTGCATTTGCGCCGCCGTTTTTTTGGCGTTTTCGCACGCGCTCGATATTTGCGACGAAAGCGAAACGTGAATAACCGCGTCGTGAGTTTTAAGCTGTTCGGTAAAAAAATCGAAATAGCTCTGCTCGTTTACTGCCGACGTTTTGGGCAGAACTTTGTTTTTTTCCACATATTGGAATATTTGCTCGGTGGTTATTTCGCCGTCTTTGTAATCTTTGTCGCCGAGTATTATCGTAAAAGGCACAATGCCTATATCGTATTTAACAAGCAAATCCTCGGTTAAATCTATCGTTGTTTCCGCAGTTACGGCTATGTTCATCATTATTCCTCCGTTAAGTTAAGTATGGGCTAAGCAATATAATTACATTATACACCGCATTCGATTGTTTGTAAAGAGCGTTTTGAAATTTTATTGCCGAAAAGACGCTTTTTCTTCGTCACCGCCGTCATCTTGCGCCCGACTTCCGTCTGCCCCGTTTGAAGAAAACTTTTTATAATTTACTTGCCGATAAATACTTTTGCACAGTTTATAACCGCACAGCTTATCGATAAATATTATCGCATAAAATATTATAACGCCGAATAAAGCAACTATTATATCCCACATTGTATCCCACATCGGATTGTAGGTTTTGAAAAATTCGCTTACCGTCATGTCGCCGACTTTGCTCATATCGGGCAGCCATTTTTGCAAGTCCGATTTTAAAATCATGCTTGCTACGTACTCGTAAATTTCCCACAATGCCGCAACGCCCAAAACACCGAGCATAATGCAAATGAAAAAACACCACGGCTTTAACTTTTCGCCCTTGCCGTACAGAAGTAAAATCATTACTCCGAATCCGCCCAAAATTCCGAAAAGCGTATGCTCGATTTTATCGACGTATTTTACGTGATTGTATAAAAACACCGCAGCCAAATTCATTGCGAAAAACGCAAATGCCGAAACCGCTATGTTAAACGCAAACGGTATTTTTATTTTGAATATGCGGTTTATAATCGGCACAATAAGCGATATCAGCGGTGCCGCCGCCACTTGTATTATTCTAAAAGCGGTGTGCCCGTGCATTGGTATTATGTAAATGCACAGCGTAACCGCACTGAGTGCCGCCATTACGAAAAACGGTACGAATTCGATGATTTTTTTGCTTTTCATATTTTCTCCTATTCGTCTATGCGGCATTTATTCGGCTGCCGCACCTCTTGAAAGTACCTTACCTGCTCGCCGATTTCGTAGCGGTTAAAGCTTACTGCCGTAACGGTATTTTCGGAATTGTCGCGCTTTATGGTTACCTCGTACAGTTTGCCCTTCGATTTTTCGTAAATCTTGCAACCTATAACCGTTCCGCGCCTTAATACTTCGGTCGCTCGCACTTCCGATTCGTACTCTTTTTGTTTTGCGGAGCGAACTCTGCCGTAGCGGGGTTTGCGCCGTTTTGTGCGTTTCCCCTTTTTTGCAAGCTTTTCGTTTACGTTTGCGATTATTATAAGCAAAACAATCATTAACAAGAATCCGCCGAATCCCGAAAACATTATCGGGTAGCCTATCTTAGTCATGCCGAGCCTTGAAAAGAATATCCCCACAATAAAAGTAAGCATGGTAAGCGCGAATCCGCCGAACACCGCCGCTACTTTAAGCTTATCGCGAATAGGCGCGGATTTGAATTTACCGCGCGATTCTTTTCCCAGCCCGATAGCCGACGCCATAAGTTCGGCCGCAGAAGTGTCGTTTTCTTTAAGAGCCTCGTGTAGCTCTCTAATAAGCGCTATTTTTCGTATAATGCCGAAAATAACGCACACGGCAATAAAAACCGCCATGCCCGCAATGATAAGCCACGTTATATGCCGCACCATGCCGATAACAAGGCACGTGACAAAAACCGCAAACGCCGATAAAATGATTAAGCTCGATTTACTTAACCTCATCCGTCACCTCGGTAAAAATGTTACCGCTTATATTATACAATCTTAATATAATATTGTCAATTACCGAAAAAATCATATAATAATTTATTATGCAAACTCACACAAAACATTTGACAAACCCGCCGCGCATTTAGTATAATAGTTAGGCTAAGCGGTCGTGGTGGAATTGGCAGACACGCAAGACTAAGGATCTTGTGGGCGACCATGCAGGTTCAAGTCCTGTCGACCGCACCAAGTCTTAATAGCTTGAACTTCTTTACCGTAAAAAGAAC
>CAMUAL010000013.1 GCA_947086925.1 uncultured Clostridia bacterium | reverse complement strand
AACCGTGAACCCCGTTTATTTTCGCTGTTTTCCACCGTCACACCGAGTATCTTTGTTTTTGCTGAAAATTACGTTCCGCAACCGTGAACCCCGTTTATTTTCGCTGTTTTCCACCGTCACACCGAGTATCTTTGCTTTTGCTGAAAATTACGTTCCGCAACCGCGGATTTGTTTTTCGTTATATTCGTTATTTTAATGGAAAAACCGCAGAAATTATCTTTCGTTAAGCGGCACGTACTTTCCGATTTCGGAAATACATTTATAGTTGGGGCGTATTATTTTGCCGTTGTTGCTCAGTTCTTCGATGCGGTGCGCCGACCAACCGACTATGCGACTTACCGCAAATATGGGGGTAAACAGCTCGGTGGGTATGCCGAGCATGGAATTTACGAAACCCGAATAAAAGTCTACGTTTGCAGAAACGCCTTTGTACATTGTGCGGTTTTCGTTTATAACTTCGGGGGCAAGACGCTCGATTTTTTCATACAACTCGAAGTCCTCGGTTTTGTTTTTGGCTTCGGCAAGACGCTCTACATACGATTTTATTATTTCCGCTCGGGGGTCGGACTGCGAATAAACCGCATGCCCTATTCCGTAAATAAGTCCCGAACGGTCAAACGCCTCTTTGTTGAGCAGTTTGTTCAAGTAATTTCTCACTTCGCCGTCGGTGTGGTTTTTTATGTTGGCTTTCATGTCCTCGAACATTCTTGTAACTTTTATATTCGCGCCGCCGTGCCTAGGCCCTTTCAACGAGCCGAGCGCCGCCGCAATCACCGAATATGTGTCCGCGCCGCTGCTCGTAACCACATGGGTTGTAAACGTAGAGTTATTGCCGCCGCCGTGCTCTGCATGAAGCACAAGCATCATATCGAGTATCTTGGCCTCTAACTCGGTATACTTGCCGTCGGCGCGAAGAAGGTGCAACATGTTTTCGGCGGTAGATAATTCCTTTTGCGGAGTGTGTATTACAAGTCCGCCTTCCTCGTGGTAATATTTATACACCTGATAAGAGTACACCGAAACAAGCGGAAACTGAGCAATGAGCTGCAAACATTGCCTAAGCACGTTCACTATGCTTATGTCGTCCGCTTTATCGTCGTAAGAATACAGAGTGAGTACGCTTCGGCTGAGTCCGTTCATCATGTCTACGCTCGGAGCTTTCATTATTACGTCGCGCACGAACGACAGCGGCAGACTTCTGAGTCCGCAAAGCAGTTCTGTAAATTCTTTGAGTTCTTTTTTGTTTGGCAGACAGCCGAACAGAAGCAAATATGCGGTTTCCTCGAATCCGAATCGGTTTTCCGACACAAAGCCGTGCACTATGTCGTTTATATCGAGTCCGCGATACCTGAGTATACCTTTGCAAGGCACGGTTTTGCCGTCTTTGTCTATTTCCTTGCCTATTATATCCGATATATCGGTTAAGCCCGCAAGCACTCCCACGCCGCGCTGGTCGCGCAATCCTCTTTTAACGTCGTACTTATAGTAAAACGTGTTGTCTATTATCGTACTGTCGCGCGCCATTTCGCTGAGTTTTTCTATCTTCGGCATCACCGAGCTTATAAATTCGTTAAATTCCATTACTTTTATGCCTCCTCTCGACTGTATGTTTCTATTGTTCCGTCCTTCACCGAAAATTCGCTTTTCGACTTTTTTACTTGCCGCTTTCTTTTATCGCCCGTTCGGTGTCGCGTTTGATTGCTTTGTTTCGGGCGGTTTCACGCTTATCGTACAGCTTTTTGCCGCGTCCCACTCCTATTTCTATTTTAACTTTATTGCGTGAAAAGTACAGCTTCGTAGGCACAAGAGTAAGTCCCTTTTGCCTGATTTTGCCTTCCAACTTGTCTATTTCGCCTCGGTGCAACAACAGTTTGCGGTTGCGACGCGGGTCGGGCGCAAACGAATTTCCTTTTTCGTATGTTGCTATGAAAAAGTTTTTAATCCACAGCTCGCCGCCGTCAAGCTGACAAAAGCTGTCGCGCAATCGCGCGTTGCCCTGCTTGACCGATTTTACTTCGCTTCCCTCCAAGACGATTCCCGCCTCTACCGTTTCGGTTATTTCGTAGTCGAAATACGCTTTTTTATTTGTATCGATAATCTTCATTTTTCTTCTTTTTTACTCGCTTTTTTTCACGCCGATTCCTTTGATTGATTATTGAATAATCCGATTTATTTACTTTCCTACGCAGAAGTGCGAAAATATCTCGTCTATAATACTGTCGCTTGCGTTTCTTCCCGTTATGTTTCCAAGCTCCGTAAGTGCGCCGTGTAAGTCTGCGCACACGCAGTCGAGAGTAAGATTTTTTGCCGCTTCGGTTGCTCTCGTTAAACAGTCGTACGCCTCGGTCAGTGCCGAATACTGCCTTAAATTATTTACCGAGCCTCCGTTTTTGGTTTTGTCTTTTACCCGCCTGTAAATTTCTTCTTTAAGCAATTCCGTTCCTTCGCCTGTTTTCGCGTTTAAATTTATTACGTCAGAATCGGATTTTTTTACTTTATCGCCGCACTCGTTAAAATAATTTACAACCGTTATTTCGCCGTCGTTGCCTTTTATGTTCTTTCCCTCGTACTTCACCACTCTTACCACGGCGTCGGCTTCTCTTTGGGCAAGTTTACTTCTTTCTATTCCCATTTGCTCCGCTTTGCTTTCGGTTTCCCTTATTCCCGCGGTATCGGTAAGCACAAATGCCGCACCTTTATATATTATCTTTTCTTCTATTGTGTCTCTCGTAGTTCCTTCTTCGTCGGAAACTATCGCCCGCTCGGAATTAAGCAGAGTGTTGAAAAGAGTGCTTTTTCCCGCGTTGGTTTTTCCCACAATGGCTATTTTTGCGCCTTCCCTTTTTATCCGCCCTCCGCCGAATCCGTCGGTTTCCTTTTTGATAAGTTTCTTTATTTCCTCGATGCTTTGTATCAGTTCTTCGCGTGTCTGTTCCTCTATATCCTCCTCGGGATAATCTATGCTTACTTCCGCTTTTGCCGCACAGTATGCCGCTTTATCGTAAATAAAATCAATCGATTTTCTTGTTTTACCCTCGCTCTGCTCATACGCCGCTTCCAAAGAAACGAGATTGTCGCCGTCTATCAAATCGCCTATTCCCTCGGCTTGCGTCAAATCTATCTTACCGTTTAAAAACGCTCGCCTGGTAAATTCCCCGGCTTCCGCTATTCGCGCTCCTTTGTCGATTACACTTAAAAGTGCCTGCTCGGTAAGATATTTGCCGCCGTGAAAATACAGTTCCGCACTCTCCTCGCCGGTGTAGCTCTTTCCGTTTAAAAATACGACAGCCATTATCTTGTCTTTTATTCTGCCGTCGAATTTGCAGGAAACCATTTTCGCATGTTCGAAACTTCCCTTAACGTCGGTAAGCTCTTTTACCATTTCGGCACTTCCGTTTCCCGAGAGTCTTACGCAACTTATCGCTCCCCGCCCCGCGGGTGTGGCTATTGCCGCTATTATGTCTTTGTTTTTACCGTTCATTATTACCTTTTTATCCGTTTTCTTACTTAATCACATACTATCCACTGAAAGTTGTCCACATTGTGTACAAGTATGTGGATAACTTTTCGTTTTTCTTTATCACTTTTTAAATTCAACCTCTGTTTGTGCACATTCATGTTTATAACTTTATTTAAACTCCGTTTTTTATTGCACATAATTATGATTTAATAATACCACATTATGTTGTGTTTTTTACTGTAAAATTCTGTTGTTTTATACTATATACATATTTATCCACATATCTACACAAACTACTTACACTATTACTACCTAACTGTAATAAATAATCTTACCTAAAAATGAAGCTGTTTTCGGAGATTGCTTATAATCTATTATAAAAGAGGCTGTTTTTTCGGTTTGTTCTGACCTCTCGGATAAATAGGAGGAGTGTCGTTTGTTTTTTCTATAAAAACGAGTTTACGCACAATATCCGAATTGTAAAGCTCTACCTCTTTTACTTCGACTATTTTGCCGCCGAGTTTTTTTATTGCTGGTTTTGCTTCGTTTATTTCTTCTTCGCAATCAGCCGCTTTATAGGCTATAAACATTCCGCCTGTATTTAAAAAAGGCAAACAATATTCGCATAGAGTATTCAATCGAGAAACCGCGCGTGACACTATCGTATCGTACTTGACGCATTTATCTAAGTCTTCGGCGCGGGCATGAATTGTTTTTACGTTAAGTAAACCGAGTTTTTCGGTTAGTTCGTTTAAAAAATTGATGCGTTTACTTAAACTGTCTATTAAAGTAAATTCGTTTTCGGGGAGCATTATTTTAAGAGGAACGCCGGGAAAACCCGCGCCCGTGCCTATATCGGCGGTTTTGCCTTTTATGTAAGAAAGAGCGGTTAACGAATCGATAAAATGCTTTAAATCTATTTCGTCGGGGTCGGTAATAGCCGTAAGATTGAAAAGTTTATTTCTCTCTATTAAAAAATCACGGTAGACGCGGAATTTTTCCGCCGCGTCTGCCGCTGTTTTTTCGTTAGTGATGGTCGTTAAGTATTGTCTTATTTGTTCCATAATAAAAAGCTTGTCCTTTTAATCGTAAGCGGAATTGTTTTCGCGGTACAGTAATTTAAGCAAATATTCCAAAACGGAATCTTTGGGAATAGTGAGAACCGCCTTGCCGTAAATAGACGTCAAAGGATAATATTTGTTTATTCCGCTTTCGTTGCGGGAGTCGTTGCTTTTGTTGCGGTTGTCCCCCATTACGAAAACGCAATCTTCGGGAATTTTCATTTCGGAAGAAAATTCGAAATCGCTGTTAAAGCAGTTGTTTTTTATCATGCGCTCGGTTACGTAATTTTCGTTTTGAAGTACAAAAGTATCGCTTCCTTTTACCTTTAAATAAAGATTTACGTATTCTACGTCGTTTTCGCCTTTTTCCAAATCGAATCTGAGAATATCGCCTTCAACCGCGATAACTCGCTTTATTATGTTAGTATCTACTTCCTGTCCGTTCTCGTTTTGCACTTTTTTGGTTATAACCACTATGTCTCCGCGTTTGAAACTCTTTGTGTTTTTAAGCAAAAGCACGTGTTCGCCGTTTGTCAAAGTGGATTCCATGCTTGTTCCGCTTATTTCGCAAAGCTGAAAAAAGCAAACGAATATAAGTAAAAAACTGAGAAAAAAGACAACAAAATAAAGCAATGCCGTAATGTACGGATTATCCGGCTTTTCGTTTGTCAAAAACCTGTCTTTTAGAACTATTTCCCATGATTGTTTTTTCTTTTTACTCATATTACACCCATAAAAGCGAACTCAAAATTATTTCTTCTTCGGAATTTATTTTCAGAAATATCGCTTTATCCCATCCGGTAAGCACACCGTCGTTTGATTTAAATTCGTTTATGGGAAGAAGTATTTTTGTCCAATCGGTAGCAGGAGTAACGGTTTTCGAACACGTATAAGTGTTATACTGTTCGCCGTCTATTACCGAAAATTCTACGGTTTGCTCAACCGGTGAATACAGTAATAGTTGCAATACTCCGTCGGGCGCGCTGCTGAAAAGAGCATCTCCTATTTTATAAGTACAAAGACCGTGTTTTGCGCAAATTCCGCTTATTGAAAACGGACCTTCTTTCATAACGGGAGTAATGTCGCGGTCGGCAGTGAAAAAATCGTCTATAAGCATATCGCTGTCGTATATAAGTCTGCGCTTGTTTATCGAAACGGGAGTTATTTTAAGCGACGAGGGTATTTTTTTAATCACATTAGAACAGTATTTAAAGCCCGATTCGGAAGTTATAACCGCGAATACGTAAATAGGACTGTCTGCCGAATACACGTTAATATAAGCAATATATTCGTATTCACCCGCTTTTTCCAAAGTTACTGCGCGCCAATTACGGTATGCCGAATTGTTGATTCCGTGCGAAACGTATAAAACGGCTTCTTTCGGGTTGGATTCGCATTTAAGCGAAAAGTACATGCGGTTTTCCGCTCCCGTAATCGTAAGATTTATTTTCGGAGCTATTCCGTCGATAGCATCCTCCGAGCGGGAATCGTCGTCCATAAATTCCGACAAGAAAATTTTGAGGTTTTCTTTCATTTCGCAGGTGAGCATTTTCCCCACGCGCGGAGCAATGTAGTAAACCGACTGATTTGTTATTTTTTCCGACGGAGCGTTGAGCGACATTATCTCTTTTTTGAAAGAACGGTTCATAAGTTCGCTTATATTATCGAGCGAAGAATCCGACTCGTTAGAACAGCAAAGCTGTAAAAACGGAATTTTTATCATTTGAGAATATCCGCTTACGTCTAAACTTACGCTTAACGACATCATGGGAGAATCGGAATCCGCTTCGGGAAAAAATCCGGGAGAAAACACCGTTACGGCGCAACAAGGAAAATCGCACACGGCGGAGGCTTTGTAAACCGCCGCTCCGCCGACTCCCGAGCCTATAAGACTTACTCGGTCGTAACCTTCCGACTCCGCAAAAGTAACGGCTCGCAAGCATACCGTCGTCCACATGTAATGACATGTTTTCTGCGGATTGTCGCACACTTCGTAGAGTTTTTCACTATTGAAATTCGCATATTCGAGAGCGGGCGGATAAATTGTGAATCTTTCGCGGTTGAAAGCATTGCCGGCGTAATCCACGGCAATAACAGACCAGCCTTTATTTATAAAATAGCCGAAGTCTATACTCGAAATATCTTCGGAAGGCTCGGACAGAATTATTACGGCTTTATTTGATTTTTCGGTGGGAATAAGGTATCTTGCATAAATACGGGTGCAACCGGCAACCGAGGTTTCGCCGTTGAAATAAACTTTCTTTTCGGTGTGATTTTCTTCTTTATGCGAGCTTATTTCGCTTACGTCCAAAGGTAAAAGCGAACGGTTGTAGTTCTCCCACAACTGATGAGGTGATAATACCATAATGAAATTATATGCTATTTGCAAATGTTTGTCAAGTAATCGTTGATTTACGCCAAAATGAGTGATATAATAAAAACATGAGCAAAAAAGAAAACTGCGGAAAAGTCGCGGTTATAACGGGCGGAAGCAGCGGAATAGGTTTGGAAATATTAAAAAAACTGAACGAATGCGGTTATAAAACCGTGTGCGTATCGCGCAGTTGTACCAATGAAGAAACCGATTTTTTCGAGTGTGACCTATCTGATTCCGAGCAAACCGAAAAAACGGCAACGGCTATAAAAGAAAAATATCCGATAATAAACCTGATTGTGAATAATGCGGGACTCGGAATATCGGGCGCAACCGAGTTGTTGCCCGAAGAACAAATTCGATACGTTATGGAAGTTGATTATTTTGCGCCGCTTATTTTCACTCGCTCGCTTTTATCCGCCGTTCCGCGCGGCGGAAAAATCGTTATGATAAGTTCGGCGTGCGCTCTTTTTGCATTGCCTTTTCGCAATGTTTACTGTTCGGCAAAAGCCGCGCTCAACATGCTTTCTTACGGACTGAGAATGGAACTGAGTAAAAGCGGAATAAAAGTAGTAACGGTATGCCCCGGAGATATTAAAAGCGGCTTTACCGAAAATCGGATAAAAAACACTCGTACAAACGAACGCTACGGCGAAAGCGTTTTATCCGCTCAGCAAAAAGTAGATACTCGCGAACATAAGCGCATGAACGTCGGTAAGGCAGGCGGAAAAATCGCAAAAATTTGTATGAAAAAATCCCGCGCTCTGTATATAATAGGCGCAAAGTATAAGTTTTTTTATTTCTGTTCGAAAATCTTTTCGCAGAATTTTATGATTAAGGTTATAAATAAAATTTTCAATTAAAGTACGGCGGCGCATACGGGCGCGTCTTAACGCTACGTGTTCGTTGCCCACTCGGTCACGTACGCAAAGTACGCTCCCACGCGGGCAACGCCCCTGTTGCGTTAATCCGCAACCCGTCTGCGCCGCCTTAACGGTGAATGTCAAACGGGCGCGTCTTAACTCAAAGTTCCTATTTTGTATATTTTTCGGTAAGCTTTGCCGTATCCGTTTTCCCTGCCGAGGTGTAGGGAAATTCTTTTACGTAGTAAATTTCATGCGGTTCGGAGTAAACCGACATATTTTCGCGTATAGAGCGTCTTAGTTCGAGTAAGTCGGGTTCTGTTTTGCCTGTTACAAACAGCACAAGCCGCTGTTCCGAGCCGTGACTTACGGGAATTGCGCAAGCGTCGGTAATGTTACCGTTCATGCAGGAAAACCGCTCGATTTCCGAGGGATAAACGGGAACGCCGCGTACTTTTATTACGCGTTTTATTCGTGAAACAAACTTGACGAATCCTTCCGAATCGACACTGCCAAAATCGCCTGTTTTAATGTATTTTTTGCCCTCGTACTCAAAAAACACACTGTCTGTGGCGGCGGTATCACCCACGTATTCGGTCATAAGAGTATCGCCGCAAACGGCAAGCTCGCCGCACTCGTCCGCGCCGAGTTTTTTCGGAGTATCCGAAAAATCGAAAGCGGCAATGCCTACACCCGTAAGCGGTTTGCCCACCGTGCCTTGTTTATTGTTTTCGTAGGTGTTTACCGCGCATACGTTTACCGTTTCGGTAAGTCCGTACCCTTCGAAAAGTCTGCACTTGCCGCCGCTTTTTTTAACCGTGCGGTCGAAGTTTTCCATAAGCCGAGGAGGAACGAAATCGCCGCCCACAAAAGCTATAAACTGCTTGTTAAGCTTTTTTCCGCGGAATTTGGGGTGAGATAAAATCGCCTCGTAAAGACGAGGTATGCCTATTAAAAAGTTTATGTTTCCTTTTCGGATTTCTTTAACCGCTTCCGAGCGACGGAACTTTGCAAACAGCACGTTTTTGCCGCCGTGGCACAGCATTGAGTGAACTCCCATTGCAAGACCGAATCCGTGAAAAAGCGGCAATGCGCTCATCATGCCGCAGTCGGTAACTTTGTCTTTGCTTAAAATCCAAAGTCCCTTTTTTGCAAGATTGTTTACCGCTTTGTAGCTCAGTCCCACCGTTTTGGGCGAGCCGCTTGTGCCGCCCGATTGAAGCAAAATGTTGCTGTTATCCCCTGCGGGACACTTTAACGGCGCAGATACGGGTTTAATGCAAGCCGGATTTTTTACAAAAGTTTCAAAACGGAAAAGGTTGTCCTTTTGCTTAGGCAAAGGCTGTTTAAGCAAATATATTTTGCCGCGTAGTTTAAGCGAATTTACCGGATTCACCGCAATTACGGCGGCGTCTTTTTGCAATTCGGCAACGGATTGTGCCATGTTCGGCAAAACAAAAACAAAGCGGCTTTTTGTTGCAGTCATGGCGGTGCTTATGGCAACGGGCGGCGAAAGAGGATGCAAAGGCGCGCTTTTAAGTCCCGCTTTTGCCGAAGCATACAAAATGTAAATGCTTTCGGGAATATTCGGCAGAGCGAAAGTTATAACCTCCCCTTTAACCGCTCCCGCCGCTTTAAACGAATCGACGTAATGTTTCACCTTGTTTTTCAGCGTTTTGTAGGTTATGTTTTTTCCCATAAATCGGAGCGCGGTGTTATTTGGGAAAAGCTCCGCCGTTTTTTCTACCGGCGAATACAACGAGTCGGCGTTTAAAAACTGTTCGCCGTTTAAAATTTTAACTTCGTTTTCCGTCATATTTTTTCCTTTTGTCGCGTGTTACGCGCGGGTGCGCGGTCGGTAACGAGCGCATGGGCAAAGTCAGAAAAGTTTAATGCCGCACGACAGGCATATAAAATATACCGCAATAAGAATTATCGGCTGATGCAGAAGGTAAAACCACACCGCTTTCCGCCCTACGAATCTTACGGGCGCAAAGCCTCGCTTGCCGAATACGGGCAGATACGGAGTTTTATGCTTGTATACTTGCGCGCCGCCGTACGCGCCTATCAAAAAGATTCCGGCCCACGGCATTATTCCGAAGCAGTCCGCGCCGTAAAACTTTGTTCCTATCATGATTTTAAGGTAGTCGGAAAAACCTATCGCTCGGAACGTCAGGTCGTTTGAGGCGTCCATTTGATAAAAATCGAATGTAAGACCCCATATAAACATTAAAATGCCGATACCCAAACAGGCGTATTTTGCCTTGTCTTTAAGAAGAACGTATATTAGAGTATACAGAAGTATAGCCACCGTAAAGCAATGCAGAACGCCGAAAATTATGCTTATTCCCAAATCGTAGAGGTTGTCCGCGGCAACGGTGAAAAGACTCAGTGCCGACGAGGCAAGCATGAGTTTAATTCCGCGCAAAAAGTTATTCCGCGAAAACGACGTGCAAATCCCGCTGACGGTAAAGAAGATGAATATTACGCAAATGCGCAGTGCTACCCGCAAGTCGCTGTACCACCACGTTTCGCATAAATCGCTGAAAGTTATAAACCAATCGGGAGCGGCAGCATAAAAATTATCGCTCATATAAGGCACTAAATACCAAAAATCGAAAGTCGAATGGTCGAGCACCATAAGAATTATGCACAAGCCGCGCATAAAATCAAGCCCGTGAATCCGCACGGGTTTTGTGCTGTACAGCGGTGTCGATGTAATGCGGTTAAAGTCGTTTTTCAATAAATTTTACCGCCTTGTCAAGTGCCGTGTCGGCTTCGGGGTTTCCTATCGAAAACTGATATTCATGACCGAGTTTTCTCCCCTTTTCGCATGGAAAATATGCGTCCGTGCGAATTTCCGATTTATTCAGAGCGTCGGCAAATTCGTGCGCCTGAGTTATAAACGGGTCGTTGTTGCCGCAGGTTATATAAACGTCGCAATAGCCGTCCGATACGTGTTTAACCGTGCTGAGCTCGTCTTTTCGTGCGTGTTTACTCGGCTTTTTGGCGTTTGTATATGCCCACATAAAGGTTTTTATTGCTGGAAAGTGTGTCTTTAAAACGGTGTCCATGTTGTAAAAGCCGCAGCAAAGCAATATTCCGCGCAGTTCTTCGGGTGTTATCGGCGGATATATTTTTACTTGCGAGCGAAGCGTCCGATTGCATACGATAGCGGCGAATTGCGACGTTATCTGTGCGCCCGCGCTGTCGCCACCCAAAAAAATTTTGCTCGTATCGAGATTGTAATGTTCGGCATTGTCCTTTAAAAAGCGCAGTGATTCGCCTAATTGAATCAGCGGCACGGGGTAATGTTGCTCGGGAGCAAGACAATAATTTATGCTCACAACAGCAATTTTAAGCTCGGCGGCAAGAATGTGCGCCCATGCTTTTATGCACGATTTGTCGCCGCCCACATAACCGCCTCCGTGAACCCATAAAAGCACGGGCTGAGGCAAAATCGCATCGTTTGCCGTGTAAATATCCAAAGAGCCGCGCGGAAATACGCTTGAATAATCGATGTCTTTTATAACGCTCGTTTTTTCCAAATATTCGTCGGGCGGCGTTCCCTTGTTTTTAAAGAAGTGCCGTATTACTTTTACCTGCGTGTAATAGCTTGTGCCCAAATTTGCGAACAAAGCAACAATAGCCACAAAAAGCATACCTATTACTATCGGCAACACACTGCGCCTCCTTTAAAAATCCAAGTCGCTTGCATGCGGTTTATAAGCATAATGCTCGGAAATAACAATTAAAACCATATATGTCTTTAATCAGCGTATTCGAGAGCGGTAAAAAAGGTACTTAAATTATAACATAAGTTATTTTTGCGGCATTATTTTACGGTAATTATACGGCAAACGCTTTTGCCCGAATACGTCGAAAATGCTTTTGCAAGCAAACTTTTCATGTGTATTATAACACTAATGTGCAAAAAAGACAACTGCTGTAAGCTATCCACAGCAAAATGTGGACAAAACGGGTAAAATGTGGACAAATCACGTCAAAATGTGGACAACTCGACGTTTTACGCACCTTTACGACACATTTAAACGAACTTTATTCACAAAATGTGCATAACATAGGAAGTTATCCACATTATGCCGATTGCAAAGGGAAATCCGTGCGTTAAAGCGAAAAAATATGTTTTGATTTTTCCGTATTGATTTTTACCGTGTTTTCAGACGGTTAATCATATTAGGTTAATTCGATGCCGTAAAATCAGAGTAACCGAGCAATAACTGCCACGCAGTAATAAAACGGAAAGTCGGGGCATTAACGGAACACTGTATAAGCAGAATATTTGTATGAAAGGAATATTAGCATAAAACAGAAATTTGTTAGGTGCAAAAAATATTAAATTTATCGTTTTGTAATATTCTTCAAATAATATGACGCCCGATGTTCATATAAGCGGATAACTTCGAAAGTCAACTCGAATTAGTATCGGAAACGCTACAAATCGTGCAAATCGTGATTTTCATATTTTTGCGCATTTACAAGCGATTTTGTTTAATTTTTGGCAATTTTACTATCAAAATTCACAAATTTTGCTGATTTTAAATTCTAAGAAAATCACTTGATTTGCAACGAAATACAAAATAGGCGGAATGACGGAAGCGCTCTTTGAATTTGCAATCAATGGCTTATAAAAATTATTGATTTGTAATATTTATAAAAAGCTACGACGGGCATGTTCGGCAATGATTGGTGCGGCGCGAAGCAGAGTTGCGCTCGCAATCGAATGTCTTAGTCCGAGTGGGGCGGCGCCGAAAATTTGCCAACGCAACCGCGCCGCCGAGCGGTTCGGCGGACAAAGTGAGAGCGGTCGGTTGCTTAATTTTGTGCGAAAAAGCGTGACGTTTTCTTGTATAAACGACGCGTAATATTTACTGCAAATTTTAAACCGCCATTACAAAAAATCGCGTTTTTCATGGTTGAATTGCACAAAGTTGCGAATATGTTGTAATATTATCAATTTTTGTGCAAAAAGTTAAAAAAGCGGCAAAATTTCAAATAATCCTCCCTGCATGCGTGAAAATAGTTATTATTTAATATCCGATTTGCCTAAAATAACGGTTTGTACATCTAAAATGACGATATTTTAGCGTTTGCTCTGCGGAAAAGTGCAATTCGGCAATAAAACAAATTGAAATAAGCAAAACAACGCGTTTTTACCGGTTTAGCAGTGAGAACCAAACAAATACACTTAAACGGTAAACATAATATAGAGGCGATTGTTCTTATTGGTTATTGCATCATCGAGCATGCGCAAGCGTATGGAGAAATTGTCCGGGATTGTCAATTTTATGCGTCCCCGTGTCGCAAATCGGTGTTTTCAGACAGAATTTAAGCAAAAGTATGTCCGATTTTCCTGCACAAAATACGGTAAAATTTAAGATTTGTTATTATTTAATAACCTATAAATGCCGAATAATTGCGTTTTTGCAGTGTAAAAACATCTTGCTCGATTCTGAATTTATCGGAGGGGGCTTTGACTGCTTGTGCAAAATTATTGCGGTTAAGTGCGGAACAAAAGCGCGTTTGAGAAATCGCAAGTGGCATGGAGCGCACGGTATGTAAAATGTCAAATTACAGAAAGTGACTGTATTTGTAATAAAAATGGCAAGTTGCGGAAGATGCGTTTGCGTGAGCATGCTTGTATTCGCTAATCTGCCTGCGTGTTATAAAGGTATTTGCTAACAATTCGGGGACGCACAAAAACAAGAAAACACCGGTTATTGTGCGTGGAAATATAATGCCGCGACGTCGAGTCGGCGAAAAATAAGTTCGATAAAGAGCTTTATTATCAAGATATGGGTTTAAAAAAGCCGAGTTTGTTGAGCGACCGATTCGGAGTGCTTTGCCGACGGGTTGCGGCGGCGTGGTGCAGTAAAATTAGCGGATATAAAAACAAAGTTGATTTTTTACGCGCTTTCAGACGTCCGGTGCAGTCGAATTTATTGCGAGTTTATCTACGAACGACGCGGTCGAATTTGTCGCAGGCTTTCGATAAGCGGCGCAGGTAAATTTATAGTATATTTTATTTTCCGCTTTTCGCCAATCGAACCGTCTTTTAAACTCATATAATTTCGTTGAGATAAACTTGTTTGTTCTGCATGGATAAGACTGTTATCGGAAAAGCGCGCGGTGCGGGGACGCACATGTGAAACTTGCAGGCAGGCGTGGCACGGCGGTTGCGGTATTATTCGAGAACCGAATATTATCATTTAATAACTTTATTTATCGCATGTATGGTTTTTGTCGGCTAATCGAATACTATAAATAGTATATTGTTATTAAATAATAACTATAATTCATATTTGCGTTATCTAACAGCCGAATTTTTGTCGATTTTTGTTTCACAATAAACAATTTTATCGAACAAATAAGCGAGCTTTAAACTGACTTCAACAAGAAATGTATAGTTTGAATCTGATGGCGGCGAAACATATAACGGCGAATAGATAACGGATTGTTAAGTATTCGAGTTGATATTGAATTGTATTTTGCCGCACAACTGCAATTAAGAATACAAAATATATTAACAACAAAACTTGCAATTCAATGCTTGAATGTGGAAAACAGATGGCGGCAAACATAATATCTCAAAGGTTGTAGGAGCACTTAACTCTATTGTTGAATGCTACTCATATTTATAGTTTTATAACTGTGCTTGCGGATATTAACAAAAAATGCTGTATGGGCAAATGTTTCAACTAAGCAGGTAATTATTATAATAAACTTACAATAAAAAGGTTTGCTCGTTGAGGCTTTCTTATGCTCAAATAAAAGAATATATAAAACTTTTCGGATAGCACATGTATTGCGAATATGCGGCAACCGTAATTCGCAACTGTTCATAATTAAAAGCCCATTCGGATAAAACAGGCGTTAGACGGCTTTATGATATAGTCCGATTTTTAAAGCACTAAATTCAATACAATACTACCTATACATATTGGCGCAAAATAAAGTCAATACAAAAATATGAAACGCAATATAAAATGTGAAACACAGTATAAAACATGCAACGTGTAGTTCTGCCCCTTCACGGCGACAAATTGTCAAGCAGTGGCATTTATAAAAAATTAAAGATTCGATTTTTCAAACCGCCATATTTATTGAATAAGCAGTATCTTTATTTTCGGCATATAATTTTGTGATTGCAAGGAACAATTCAAAAGTTTAATTTTGCTTGTCATTGGCGTTAAAATTCTCTTAATTTAAATGTTTCACGGAATTTGCTTGTGTTTCACATGTTTAACGTGAAACATTTTTATATTTACTATACGCATATAAATTTGCCGATTTTAGTATGCGCACCCCAAAAAATAGCGCAAATTGCAATTATAACCTCTATATAATCGCCATGAGATATATGTTTGTATGGCTATATATTATGGTGCCTATCCGAGAATATATAAAGTGCTAATTGAAGGGTTTCGGGTTGCTCATATAAAGAAACCCTTAATAAAAGAATAAAAAAAGTTCCACGTTTTGTTTAACGTGGAACAATATTTGCAATTTGCGGTTTTTATATTAGTCTTCTTTCTTGCTTTTTTCCAAAAGCTCTATAAGCTCGACTATGCGGTCCAAATCGTCGCGGTTATAGTAGTCTATGTAAATGCGTCCGCGACGGTCGTTTCCGAGTGCCGAAACCTTTGTAGAGAACGTGCGTTGCATGCGGCTGATTAAGTCTTTGAGCTCGATGCTTTGTTCTTGTTTGGGTTTTTCGGTTTTGGGCGTTAAAAATGCTTTAACCATTTTTTCGAACTCACGCACCGAAACCTTGTTATCTATTCCGCTCTTTGCTAAGGTTAGTTGAGCTTCGGGGTCTTCTACCACAACAAGACATCTTGCGTGACCGGGGCTGAGTCTGCCTTCGGCGACTAAATCGATAACCGGCTGACTTAAAGTTAAAAGACGGAGTGTGTTTGCTATTGCGGGGCGACTTTTGCCTATGCGGTCGGCAACTTCTTCCTGTGTGTATTTATATTCTTCCATAAGTTGCTTAATTGCATTTGCCGTTTCAATAGGGTTTAAGTCTTCGCGTTGCAGGTTTTCGATTAGAGAGATTTCTTTAACTTGCTGTTGTGTGTAATTGCGGACGATTGCGGGAATAGTCATAAGCCCCGCTTTTTTCGCTGCACGGAATCTGCGTTCGCCCGCAATAATCATATATCTGTCGCCGTTCGGCACTAAGATAATGGGGGATATTACACCGTGTATGCGAATCGAGTTCGCGAGTTCCGTCATTGCCGTTTCATCAAATGTTTTACGAGGTTGATTTACGTTGGGGTCAATAAGTCCGAGGTTTATCTCAACAGGGTTCCCGCCTGATTCCGATTTGGTTGCGGAGCTTCCCGCCGTGTCGTTATCTGCCAAAGAGTTTTCGTATTCTTCTTCGGCTCCCGACAGCAAAGCACTAAGACCGCGACCCAAGCCGCCTTTTTTAACTGCCATAATTTTCTCCTTATGTTTATTTGATTCTATTATACAATATTTAACTTAATCGGTCAATAATATAAAAGAGAAAAATTTATAAATAAATTTGCTTTTAAAAGAGAATAATTATTCGCCTAATCTGCTGTAAAATTTGCGCTAACGAATCTTTACGATAAAACAAATCGCGACAATACGATTTACTGAGAAAAGGTACTTGTATCCGACATAAAGTTATTAAACAATAACTTATACAAGTTAAAACTGCACTGTGTATTCCGTTGCTTTTAAAACAGAGAAATGATATAATCGGGGCAAGTCGCACGGCAAACATAGTTACCGTTTGCTCAGACGGGTTATTAAAGCGTCGTAAGAAAAGAAGAATATAAATCAAAGGAGACAAAAGCCATGGTTGATATAAAAGCATGGATAAACATGTTTTCGGAAAAAGTAGAGCGAACTTTTACAAATCGCGTATGGTTTATAGGATTGCAAGGCAGTTACGGCAGAGGCGAGGCGACCGAAACGAGCGATATAGACGTTGTTGTTATACTCGATGATTTGCGGATAGGTGACTTAACGACATACGGAGATATGCTTGACTCTTTACCTAATCGAGATTTGATTTGCGGTTTTGTTTCGGGTAAAAACGAACTTCTGAATTGGGAGACGAGCGACTTGTTTCAATTCTATTATGACACAACGCCCGTAAAAGGCGCTCTTGACATACTGCTTGAAAAGATAGATAAGCAATCGGTAAAACGTGCGATACGTATAGGCGCATGCAATATTTATCATGCTTGCACACATAATTTTATTCACGAAAAAAGCGAGCTAATATTGCGTTCTCTTTATAAATCGGCTGTATTTGTGTTACAAGCGATTCTGTTTTACGAAACGGGAACATATATAAAATCGAATTCCGAAATGCAAGCCGCTGTAAATCCGCCGTCTGCCGTTCTCGAAACAGCTTTAAAATTAAAAAGCGGAGCCGGTGTAAAATTTGAAGGAATGTCGGCATTGCTACTGAATTGGGCATCTGCCGTTATCGGATGTTATAAAGAATAAACGGTAAAAAAATAAAAACGCCCCGACTTATGCGCAAAAGTCGAGGGGGGGTATAAATCGGTATATTAAAATCGGTAAATTATTTTTATTTCTTCTTTTTGCCTTCTTTTTCGTCGCGGTCGAGCTTGAACAAATAGCGGTAGCGTAGCGGGGTGACGCCCTTAGTCTTCTTGAATATACGTGAAAAGTAGCAAGGGTCGGCAAATCCGCACGCTTTGCCTATGTCGGCAACATTCATGTCGGAAGTTTCCAAGCACTTGCATGCGTGCTCTATGCGCTTTTGAATAAGGTATTTTACAGGCGGCATGCCGAGATTTTGCGAAAACAGATGCGCCAAAAAATATTTATTCACGAACAGGCTTTTGCAAACGGCGTCTATCGAGTTGATTTCGGCAAAATGCTCGTCGAAATACTCTTTTGCTTTTAAATAGCTCATGTTTTCGTTAAAGGTGTCGGCGCGGTCGAACGACGAAAGCCTAACGGCAAACATAAGAATGATTTTGAGAAGATTTTCGGCAATCGCCTCGCCGAGCGGCTGAGTTCCTTCGGTTTCGGCAACGAGCTGAGTTAAATAGCAATTAAGAACGTCGAAATAATTTTCGGTGTGAATAATACAGAAGTCGCGGTCTTTTAAAATCTTGTCCGATTCCCGACCGTAGATATGCAAATTTCCTATGCCCGCAAAAACGAGTTCGCGCTCGGGAGCATCGTCTAAAAATTCACGATGGCTCACTCCGCTGTTAAAAATAATAAGGTCGCCGGCGGTAAAAGGATATTCTGCGTCGCCGATTTCCGATTTTCCGCCGCCCTTTGAAACCAAAATAAGCTCCGCGTTTTCACACGGAGTTTTTTGATTTATCCACCCGCGTCCCGTGCTGTTTACGCCTGCATAAAGCAATCTCGGACGCTGACGTATTATGTTCTTTTTAAGCGTGCCGCTCATAACTGCTTTTTGAGCGAATTGATATTTTTAACGGGGGTGTAGGTGTCGTTATTGCGTTTAAGAAGTTCTTCGGCAAGCGAGAGATATGCAAGCGAGCCCGTCGAACGGGGGTCGTACTGCATAATGGGCATACCGTAGCTTGTGGATTCAACAAGGCGGATATTGCGGGGAATGCGGGTAGAAAATACCTTTTTGCCGAAAACCTTTAAAATTTCGTCGGCTACGTTGTTTACTATATTACTGCGCCCGTCGAACATGGTTAAAACCACGCCCTCGACGTCGAGCGCGGGGTTAAGATACTTTTTGGCAAGTTTAATCGTGTTCATAAGCTGACTGAGCCCTTCGAGCGCGAAAAATTCGCCCTGAATGGGAATAAGAATCGAGTCGGCAACCGTAATCGCGTTCACCGTTAAAAGGGCAAGCGACGGCGGGCAATCGATGAAAATATAATCGTAATGGTTTCTCAACTCTCCCAAAGCGTTTTTAAGCACTTTTTCACGGTTGTCCATAGAAACAAGTTCGATTTCCGCGCCCGAAAGGTCTATATTCGAGGGGATAATGTCGAGATTTTTAACGCCCGTGGGTAAAATCGAGTCGGCGGCAGTGTCTTCGCCGACAAGTACGCTGTAAATCGATTTTGCGAGTTTGCGCTTTTCGATTCCGAGTCCGCTCGACGTACTGCCTTGCGGGTCGATGTCTATAAGAAGAACTTTTTTGCCCAAGGCGGCAAGATACGCACCTAAGTTAATGGTGGTTGTGGTTTTTCCCACGCCGCCCTTTTGGTTTGCTATGGCTATGATTTTGGACATAAAAATACACTCCGATTATGTTGCGATTTAAATCAAAAATCCTTGCAAGCAAGTTTTTTCGTTTATATTATATCACAGCCGAAGTTTAAAATCAAGTCCTAATATATGGTTTTTACTTGTAGCGCACTGTCGCCCGTATAAAAAACAGCCGCGCAACGGAAAATCGATTGCGCGGTATAAATGTTTTTGTAAATTTTAAGTTTAAATGATAATGTTTTCTATAAGTCCGCCTTTTATCACAATATCGCAACGGCTTGCGGTGCCGTCTTCTTTAATTAAAAGATACCCCTTTTGCGGCGTAAACGTGTTTTCTCGAACGCACGTAACGCCCTCGAAAAATTCGCTTAAAGCTTCGTTTGTCACCGATTCGCCGAGCGTGTCGGTAAGCATTGTGCGGGCGGCGGCAAAGTTATTGCCGCGCACATAGCCGAGAAGGCGCGACGGGAGATTTTCGTGCGGCTCGTTGTAACGCATATTCGGAGTGTAAACAAAGGCGTAACGCGGTTTCAGTTCTATATACAAATGACCGTCGCCCATGTCGCAACAAATCGCCAAATCTTTGTTGGTTACGGCTTTTCCGCGCAAAAACTCTACGGTGTAAGGCAAGTGCACCGCATTTAGCGGCAGAACAGTCACGTAAAGAGGCTCGTTGTATTCGTACCGCACCGAAGTTGCCGATTGCACGAACGAGCCGTTCAAAAGCAGAACGCAGTCGTCCGCTACTATGTGAAACACGGATTCCATGCAATATATTTATGATTTGACGTATAAAAAAATGCCGCTTTGGCAATTATTCACGAGTAGTAAATTTCGGAGGACACAAAAAAATGGAAAATAATTGGACAATCGAGCAAACCAAAACTTTGTTTTCGCTTGCGCGCGAGGCAAAGGAAAAGGGGCGCGGACTTATTTGGGCATTTTCCGCCATGAGCGAAAAGTCGGGACGCAGTGTAAACAGCGTGCGCAACTACTATTACAGTCAGCTCAAAATGTTCGAGCTTGTGCCGTCGCTTGCAACCGATTTGGGAATAGAACTTCTCGACTCGTCGCGCGAACGGTTCGAACTTTTCGACTCGGACGAAATCGAAGAGCTTATAGAGCGCGTGATTATCGGTAAGGCAAACGGGGTATCCGTGCGCAAAACCATTGCCGAAATGTCGGAAGGCGACGGTAAAAAAGCACTCAGACTGCAAAATAAGTACCGCAGTATGATTTTGCATCACCGCGAAAAAGTTACCGAAATAATGCGCAAACTCGGCGCGGCGGGCAAAAATTACTATAATCCTTATTTAAAGGAAGTGATAGTTGCGGGTGCGGAAACGGATAATTATAAAAAGCTCGGCGATTACATTGCGTCCCTCGACGAAACGGAAGTCGGGGAGTTTTTGACCATAATGAAAAAATTCTTCGCATAACGGCGGCGTATAGCGGCACGTCTTAAAGCTACGCTTGCCGCGCCCGCTCAGTCATGTACGTCAATGTACACTCCTTTCGCGTGCGCGGCAACTGTTGCTTTAATCCGCACCACTCTACGCCGCCGTAAGCATCTTGACAAATTGTGTTAAAGGCGTTATAATATGTAACAATTATCAAGCAAGCGGAGGATTAGGTTATGTTTGACACGTTAATTGCGTATTGGAACGCGAGCAGTTACGAATACAAACTGTATTTAATAGTAATCGCGCTTTTTATTCCTCTTACCATTGCGGGTATAATCGCACAGATTAAGGTGGATTCCACTTTTAAAAAATGTTCGGTTGCGGCGGAGTGCGGACTCACGGCGGCGGAAATTGCGCGCAGAGTTTTGGACGACAACGGACTTTATACCGTTAAAATCGTGCGCATATCGGGGCACTTGACGGATAACTTCAATCCCACAACTAACACTCTGTCGCTTTCGCAGTCGGTTTACGGCTCTACGAGCGTAAGCGCGATAGGCGTAGCTTGTCACGAGGCGGGGCATGCAATTCAGCACGCAAAAAAGTACGTATTTTCGTCGCTCAGATTGCGGCTGGTTCCCGTTGTGAATTTTGCAAACAGAATGTTATTTCCGCTCCTTTTGATAGGCATGATTCTCGGATTTGCCACCCCGTACACGACGTTCGGCACGGCGCTTATATGGATAGGCGTTGTGGTTTTCGGGCTGAGCCTTTTGTTCTCTCTTGTGACGCTTCCGACCGAATTCGATGCAAGCAGACGCGCGCAGAAAGAACTTAAAGCAAACTTCTTTTCAAGCAAGGAAGCGGCAATGTCGCGCAAGGTGCTCACCGCCGCCGCAATGACTTACGTTGTAAGCTTCTTGATGTCGCTTATTCAATTCTTGCGCTTTTTCGCAATGTTGCTTATGGCGCGAAACAATAGAAGATAGAGGTGGATTTCAGCCTTTTTGTTGCAAAAAGGTTGGCGAAAAACAATAAAGGGAGGGCTGACTTTCGAAGTCTTAGGTCGCCGACGTGGCGGCTCCCCGCTTTGGCTAAAAAGACACCGTCGGCGCCTTTTTACTTTGTTTCGCAAAGCCGCGTCGTGCCCATTTTAAAATACGCTTCGGGCATAGCCCTTGCGCGCTTAGGCTACAAACAGCACACTGTGCTGTTTGCTTAACGCGTCGCGCCCAACGCAACAAGGGGATAAATCCCTTGACCCCTTGTTTAAGGTTTTATGTCACCCCGAGCGTAGCCAGGATGGCTTTTCCGCGCAAGAAAATCCCCCGACAGATTAACGGGGGAAATAAAAAGGTGGGGTGAGATAATAATAAAAGACCTCTCCGCTTCGGTCGAGGGGACAGTGTGTGGTTGTGTTTACGGTCGAGGGGACAGTGTGTGGTTGTGTTTACGGTCGAGGGGACAAAACACCATATTGTCATTCCGAGCGAAGTCGAGGAATCTTAACCTTTAAGAAATCCCCTTGTCACCCCGAGCGTAGCCGAGGGGTCTTTAATAAAACAGTATATTGATTTTGCTCACCTCGCTAATGCGAAAAACGGCGGGCAATTTAATAAAACATAAAGTTGACTTATTGCTCCGCTTAATGTTATAATTACGGCATGTTTTTCCTTATATCGGCAGACACTCTTAAAACAGTTATAATAATCGTGGTATGCGTAATACTTTTGGTTGCGATTGCTTTTTTGCGTGCAAAAAAATTACGTGCAGAATATAAAGAAGAACACCGCCGCAAAGAAGAACGCAGTCAATCCGTAAACGAACAGCCCGCGCAGACGGAAAACGCGCAATCCGAACAGAGCGAACGGCAAATCGCCGAACATCGCGGAAATTCGGAAAACGAAAACAACAAAGAATAATAGAGTTATATTTTTAAATAAACGTAACAAAAAGGCTCTCGGACAAATATTGTAAGAGAGCCTTTTGCTTTTGTAAAGGAATAATCATATTGTCGGTTTTATGCGCACTTTACTCTGTTGTTTCTTCGGTTTGCACGAAGTCGGGAGTGCCGGGTTTGAAATCGGGAAGCTTTATTCTGTTGCCCGCATACTCCTTAAAATATATCGCTTTCAATGTTGCAATCTCATCGGGCGAGAGCAGCGACTTATCGATAACGAGAGCCATCGACGAGGAAACGTAAAGAAACATATATCGTTTACCGTCGCGCGTTTTGCATATCGAGCTATCGGAGTATTTGGAAACGTGCAATACCTCGCCTTCAACTTCTTCCTTTGCGGCAATCCCGCCCTTGTAAAACTCGTATTCGTATATAACGCGCGGCATCGATTTTTGCAAATCTTTTTTTATAGAGTACTTTGTTGTTGCGCTTAAAGCCGTTATCAGCAAAGAGAACAAGAATAATCCGAACATAAGCCCGGTTAAGGCGGTTTGTTTGTAATAATAAAATATGAACATTAGCACTATGAAAACAAAAGCAAAAGCCAGCGAGCCTAAAATAAGCTTGTTGCTCGCTTTACGCGACGGCGCAACAAGTTCTTTTTTTGCCTCGACTGTGTACTCTGAGCGTATCTTTATTGTGTTCTTTTCGGTTATCATAAAGCCCCCAATTACTGTTTATCGTAAAGTCATTATATCATACTTAAAGTAAAAAATCAAATTCGCAAGCCTTTGGGGTAGTGGTTTTTTGCCGTGCCGCCGCTTGCTTTTATAAATCCGAGCGTTATGCCGCAAACCTTTAATATGCGGTAGCCGTCGGCGCAGTCGCACGCAAATTCGGTTCCTCTTAAATATGCCGAAATTTCTGCGGAATCGAAATTATACTCGGGAGAATCAAGCAAAAGTTCGGCGTTTGCGGCGGTTGCGAAGTGGTGGTGAAAAACCGCGCGTTCGCCGAAAAAGTCGGCTATGCGCATCCCTCGCCTAAGCGCGGGCAGACCTAAAAACGGATAATTGTCGGCAAGCAGCTCGCATCCCTCGCCCGACATTATAATATTATTTGCAATAAAAACTTCGGTTGTTATCTTGCTTGCGGCATTGAGTGCGCCGAGAATTTTTTTGTTCGCCGCCGAATTTTTGCGCTTATCGCCGTCCGAAATTCCGTTTTTTCGTTTTTTGATTGAAACCTGCGTTTGCGCGTTAAAAGAATCGGGTTTGCGCAATAATACGGCAAAATGCCCCTCGCCGCCGCCGTCCTGCGGAAAAAACCGCACCGCTTCGGGGAGGTCGAAACCGTGCCGTGCAAACTCGGGGAACTCGGCGGGCATAACGGGAACATAACCGTATTCGGAAATAAACCGCGTTACCTGTTCTTCGTTTTCGTCGCGGTTGAACGTGCATGTGGAAAACAGCATAATTCCGCCCGCTTTAAGGCATTTATCGCACTCGTCGAGAATTTTTTGCGCGCGGGCGGCGCATGCGGCAACGCTTTGCTCGCTCAAATCGCCCGTATTAAACAAGGTTTTGCGTATCATGCCCTCGCCCGAACAAGGAACGTCGGCAATTATCGCGTCGAATAAGCCGTTGCACGACTTTGCAATATCGTCGGGACGCTGTGAAGTTACGGTGCAGTTGCGCAGTCCCATGCGTTCTACGTTTGAAAGCAGAATTTTCGCGCGGGAAAACACAACTTCGTTGGCAACGAAATTGCAGTCGGGGCGGGCGGTAGCGGCGGCGGTAACCTTTCCGCCGGGTGCGGCGCACATATCGAGCACATTTCCGCCTTTGGGCAAATGAGGAATTATCAGCTTTGAAACCGCGGCGGCGGCAGGCTCTTGCACATAGTACGCCCCAGCGGCGTGAAGCGCGCAAAGCCCCGGTTTGCCAAGCGGCGGAATTTCGGGGAATCCCCCTAATTCCGCGCGTATTATTTCGGGATTCACGGGTTTAAGCGGGTTAATACGCGCGATTTTCTTAGGCGGCTCGTTAAGTGCCGATAAGTAGGCGTTAAAATCGTTTGTATCCAAAAGCCCTTGCATGCGGCGCAAAAAATCGGAATTAAGCTGTAAAACATTGTCGTTCATACGCCTTAATTATATCACATAACATATTGCGCGGTCAAATAAGCCGTAATGCTTGACAAACAAATAACATGGTACTATAATTTGTGCGGAAACAGAGAGCCGCTAATTTGCGGCAGAGGCGATTATATGGACTATACGTTTTTATTGGATTTGGCTATAATACTTCTGTCAACCAAAGTGCTCGGGTTGTTAATGAAAAAGCTCGGGCTTCCGCAGGTTGTGGGCGCGCTTATTGCGGGCATTTTGATTGGACCCGCAATTTGGGGACCGCTTACGGGCGGAAGCTTTATTCCCGTTAAATCGCCGAGCTTTCTCACGTTTTTGGCTGAACTCGGCGTAATACTTATAATGTTCGGAGCGGGACTCGAAACCGACTTGGGCGAACTTAAACGGTGCGGTTTAAAAGCGGGATTCGTCGCGCTTATGGGCGTGGTTGTTCCGCTTGCTTTGGGATTCGGAATCGCAGTGCCGTTTTTCACCTTAGCCGATTCCGCGTCGGTACTTAAATGCGTATTCATAGGCGTAATTATTACCGCAACGAGCGTGTCGATAACCGTGGAAACTCTGCGCGAACTCGGAAAACTTAAAGGACGCGTTGGAACGGTTGTACTGAGCGCGGCGATAATCGACGACGTTATAGGTATAATAGTGCTTACGTTTGTAATCGGACTGAAAGACCCCGCGCAAACAAAGTCTTACATGGTTCTGATTAAAACCGTGCTGTTTTTTGTTTGCGGAATAGGGGTGGGAGTCGGGCTTAACTTTCTGTTTCGTTGGCTCACTAAAAAATTCCCGCACACACGCAGGGTGCCCATATTCGGACTTGTAATGTGCTTTTTGTATTCTTACTGCGCACAGCGCTTTTTCGGAATCGCGGATATAACGGGCGCGTACCTTGCGGGTATACTGCTTTCCAACCTAAAAGAAACGAATTACATAGAACGCAAAGTCGATATAAATACCTACATGATTTTTGCGCCCGTGTTTTTTGCAAACATAGGCATAAATACCGATTTTACGGGGTTCAAACCGCAGATTTTGCTGTTTTGCTTGCTGTTTGTAGTTGCGGGAATGGCAGGCAAACTCATCGGTTGCGGATTTGCCGCAAAAGCATGCCGCTATACGTGGCGCGAGTCGGCGCAAATAGGCGTTGGTATGATGGCGCGCGGCGAAGTCGCGCTTATAGTGGTGCAAAAGGGCATTGCGGCGGGGCTACTCAGCGAGCTTTACATTGCGCCCGTCGTATTGCTTGTAATAGTTTCGTCGCTTGTTACTCCGATACTTTTGAAAGTAATGTTCCGTAAAGACGGCGGTTTACCTCTTGACGGCGGCGGACTGAGTAACGAACAGACAACCGAAATTGCGGCGGGCGGGGAAACTCCGCAAAACGCGGAAAATATCGAAAGCACGGAAAGTATTGAAAATACGGCAATTATAGAAAGCGCCGAAAATCAGTAAAAAGCGTATTTTAAAGGTTAAGATTCCTCGGCTACGCTCGGAATGACAAGGGGATTTCTTAAAGGTTAAGACCCCTCGGCTACGCTCGGAATGACAAGGGGATTTCTTAAAGGTTAAGACCCCTCGGCTACGCTCGGAATGACAAGGGGATTTCTTAAAGGTTAAGATTCCTCGGCTATGCTCGGAATGACAAGGGGATTTCTTAAAAGTTAAGACCCCTCGACTTCGTTCGGAATGACAATATGTGTTTTGTCACCTCGACCGTAAACACAACCACACACTGTCACCTCGACCGAAGCGGAGAGGGCTTTTATTATTTTCTCACCCCTCCGCTTTACGGTTTTTGCCAAGCCTTTTGACGCCAAAAGACTTTATGTAAAAAAGTTTTTCCTGCGCTTTTTCAAAGAACCTATTCCTTGAACTTGTCCATGCCTTTAATCATAAGAGCGGCAAGTTCGAATTTCGGGTCGGCTTCGAGGCATTTATTAAATTCTTTTCTTGCACCTGCCGTGTCCATAAGTCCGAGCAGAGTAAGTCCGCGGTAATATTTAAAATACTGACCTTTTGCGGTTTGCACGTATTCGTCGATTAAATCGAGCGTTTCGCGCAAAAGAGCGGTGCGCGAAGTGCTGTTTGTCGCGCCGGAAAGCGAAACTCTTGCCGCTATGTCGGTTATTGCTATTTGCTCGTCGTCGGGGAAAGCCGCAAGCAGTTTTTCCGAGCGAAGCAATGCCTCGTTGAAATTTCCCGCCGCAAGCAGACGTTTGCATTCGTTTGTTTCGTTTGTCACGCCGCTTTCGTCACGCTCGGCGCAAAAATCGATATACGGTGCGTACCAACCTATTAAGGCGGCGGGGGCGTTTTGCGCTTTCAGTTCTTCCGTAGTTGCGGGAATGTACACGCTGTAACGGGATTTCAGCACGTCCGAAAAAACTTCCCGCGTTTGCAGTGTTTCGCAAAGGCGGTCGTAAATCTCGTCGGAGTGCGGCGATTCGCTTAAAATAACATAGGCAAACGCCATATACCACATTGCGCAAAGCTCTTTTTTCGTATCGGCGGCAATGGGTTCGAGAGCAATCAAAGTGTTTGCAAGCTCGTATAAATCGAGCTTTTGCGGCTCGGGGTAACTCAGACAGTCGTATTTTCTTACAATGGGGTCGGGGTCGGCGGCAAAAGAGTCGTCGAACATGCAACCGAAACAAACAAGGCTGTAAATAACGTCGCGCTTGTTTTTTATGTCCGATTTGTCTGCGGCGGTGTATGCGAGTTTAACCGCATAATCTATTCCCGTTTTTTTTGCGGGCGAGAGCGATTCGTTTTCTTCCATAAAATTACCTCATGTTTTTAATAGACGTCATTTTGAGCGAAACCGAGGAATCTATTTGCGTCAGACCCCTCGGCTACGCTCGGGCGACAGCTCCGATTACATAAAAAGTATAGCATTTTGCCGCGCAAAAATAAAGCGTTTTGTTGCCCGTTTGAAATCAATGTGATATAATAAGGAAAATCAAGCATATGCGCGGCACAAATTTCACGCGTTTATCACATATGTACAATACGTGTAAAACAATATACTGATAAAATAGAATAAAAAGCGGAGAATAAGCATGGCAGTTATACTGATAGCAGACGACGAAGAAAATATTCGCAACGTACTGCGCGAATACGCCGAGTTCGAAGGCTACGGTGTGCTCGAAGCGTGCGACGGAATGGATGCGGTACGCATGGCGAAATCCAACCGCATAGACCTTATAATAATGGACGTAATGATGCCGAAGCTCGACGGATTTTCGGCGGTTAAAGAAATACGCAAAGAAAAAGACGTGCCCGTTATTATGCTGTCGGCGCGTGTCGAAGAATACGATAAGCTGTTCGGATTCGAGATAGGCGCGGACGATTACGTAACAAAGCCTTTTTCGCCCAAAGAAGTTATGGCAAGAGTGGGTGCGATATTAAAGCGCGGCAAACGTGCCGAAAACAAAAAGGTGGTATCCGACGGTCTTGCGATAGATATTGCGGGCAGAAACGTGTTTGTCGACGGAGTTAAGGTGGAAATGACGCCCAAGGAATACGAGCTTTTGTTCTACCTTACCGAGAATGAGGGGCTTGCGATAACGCGCGAAAAGCTTTTAACCGAAGTATGGGGTTATGACTTTTACGGCGATGACCGCACGGTAGACACGCACATAAAAATGTTGCGTGCGTCGCTCGGACCTTACCGCGACAAAATAGTAACTTTGCGCGGCTTGGGTTACAAGCTCGAACTTTAAGGGCGAAAAAAGTTAAAAAAAACAGTATTCGGGTAATTTAAATGGCTGAAAACCAAAGCGCGGAAAATCCGTGCGAAACAACCAAAAACGAAAAATCGTGGGTATCCTCGGATAACGGCGGTGAGGTTAAGAGAGCTTCGATTAATAAGAAATTCGGTTCTATTAAGTTCAGAACATGGATGTACTTTTTTCTGCTTGCGGCGCTTACGCTTATTATTCTGTGGCTTTTTCAGGTGCTTTTCTTCAAGTCGGCGTATAAAGCAATGAAAAAGCAAGAGCTTGAAAAGCTCGGAAATATGATAGCAATGAAGTATCCCGGCGAAAAGGGCAATAACGATTATGCCGATTATCTTAGGGAAAAAGCTCTTAACAACGGAATTAACGTAGTAATATTCAATATCCGCGATTCCGAGAACGATTGCAGCGCCGATGAAGTTTGCTTTGCCGCCGAGTATTTGTCGAGCCAGTTTAATGCGGGCGACCTTACCGACAAAGAACTCATAACAACAAACAATCCGCACATTATAACCGAGTGGGAATCGTTTTACGACAATATGAGCGGAAAAGACAGTATAAGCTATGTTCAGGCAACAAAGCACGGAACGTATTTCGTGTACGGCAAGCAACTTAACGCCGAGTCTACCTATCTGTATTTAAACGCTCCGTACGAGCCGCTCGACAGCACGATAAACGTAATGGCGGATCAACTTATTTTGGCAACCGCGGTATGCCTGTTGCTAAGTTTTGTGGTGTCGTTTTTCATATCGGAACACATAACAAAACCCATAAGCGAGTTTTCGCGGGTGGCGCAGAAGATAAGCGCGGGCGATTATACGGTGCGGTTCGAGGGCAACGGATACACCGAAATAGAAAGACTCGCCGACACTCTGAACACCGCAACCGTGGAATTTGGCAAAACCGAACAGCTCAGACGCGACTTTCTTGCCAACGTGAGCCACGATTTGCGCACTCCGCTTACAATGGTAAAGGCATACGCCGAAATGATACGCGACATCTCGGGCAACGACGAGATTAAACGCAGTAAGCACAGTCAGGTAATAATCGACGAGGCAGACCGCCTTACGGGACTTGTAAACGACATTTTAAATTTAAGCAAGTTGCAGTCGGGGACGGAGGTGCTCGCGCAAGAGGAAGTCGATTTGAGCGGACTCGTAAAAATAGTGCTCGAACGGTTCGAAGTGTTTTCTGCCGACGGCTACGTGTTCGACTTTATCTCCGCGGGAAACACAGTTGCGGTGGGCGACGTAAAACGCTTGGAACAGGTTATGTATAACCTTATAGGCAACGCGCTTAACTACACCGGCGAAAACAAAACCGTAAGTATTCGCGTTGCGGGTTGCGACGGAAAAGTCAGGGTGTCGGTGCGCGACTACGGTTCGGGCATTGCTCCCGAAGAACTCGAAAACGTGTGGGAGCGATACTACCGCGCCGAGCAGAACAAGCGTAGCGTTGTGGGTAGCGGCTTGGGACTCAGTATAGTAAAAAGCATTCTCGTTGCGCACAAAGCGCAGTTCGGAGTATCGAGCGGTTTGGGCGAAGGAACGGAATTTTGGTTCGAGCTGGCTTCTCGCGACGACAATCCGCAACTTCCGCCCGCCGAAAACGCGGAAAAGAAAAGGCGCAAACCTTTTGCGAGAAAATAACATTTTCGAGAAAAAAATAAAAATGCCGCTATTTCGATTTACGGAAAGCGGTATTTTTTTCAAAACAAAACGACGCGATATTGTACATTACCGCGTCGTTTTGTTAAAGATAGGAAACTAATGAGGTTACTCACATTATATACGGCACATGTGACGATTTAATGTAAAGACAATGAGAATAATGCAAAATTCACTCTTTTTTGCGCGGACGCGCTTTATTGTATATCAAAAAAGCAATGCTCCCCAAAAAGAAAACGAGCAATATGAAAATATTCCACAACACATAAGCTTTGGTTGAAGTGTCGCGTTTCGAAAGTACGATAAGCCCGATTACCGCCAAAACATACTGAGCGGCAATTATCGGGGCGGCTATAACCCATGAATCGACAAGTAAAAGATTCGTCATTGTTTTTCTTCGTTCCGTAAATACCGTTGTTTTCCGTAATCTGCTTTTACGAGTTCGGATATAAGTTGCTCGGCGGTTTCGGCTGTGTTTATTTTAAGCCGAAGTTCTTTTGTGCCTGTCGTACCCGCAAGATACTTGCACAGGTGTTTGCGCATTGTGCGCACCGCCACGCGTTCGGGCAGATAAAGAAGGGCATACTCTATATGTTTAAGCAAAGTTTCGGGCATATGTTTGTCTTGCTCCGCAAAAACTTCGGGGTGTCCGAGTGCGCCGCGTCCTATTGCAACGCCCGCAACTCCGTAATTTTTTATTGCCGCTTTTGCATCGGCTATGCTTAAAATATCGCCGTTTCCTATAACGGGAATATCAACCGCTTTTGCCGTTTTTCCAATCTCGTCCCATGCGGCACTGCCGCCGTAACCTTGTTTAACCGTTCTGCCGTGCACGGTAATTGCCGCCGCTCCCGCTTTTTGCATGGTTTTCGCAAATTCCGCGGAATTTATACTGTCGCCGTTTTGCCCTAAGCGGTGCTTCACCGTTACGGGTCTGCCGTTTGCCGCGTCTACGCACGCACGCACAATGTCGGCGGCAAGCGAGGGATTGCTCATAAGCGCACTGCCTTCGCCGCACTTCGTGACTTTGGGCACGGGGCACCCCATGTTAATATCTATTATGTCGAATTTGTTCAGTTGCGGCAGTTTGACCGCCTTGTAAAAATATTCGGGGTCGCTGCCGAAAAGCTGAACGCAAGAGGGCGATTCGTTCGGCGCAAGCGATAAAAGCGTTTCGGTTTTTTCGTTTCCGTAAACAAGTCCTTTAACCGAAACCATTTCGGTAACGGTGAGCGACGCTCCGTACTCGCGGCAAATGCGCCTGAAAGCCGTGTCGCCGTAGCCCGCGAGCGGTGCAAGCGAAACGAACGGGTCGGCGAAAGTTATGCTTCCTATTTTCATAATTTGCGCAAAAAGTCGGCGGTATTACCATTTTTTTCCGCCTTTTCGAAAGTTTTTTTGATTTCGGCTACAAAAGCATTAAGCGCAACCTCGGCGTCTACGTTGTTATTGCTTGCCGACGCCGACAGCGCGAACAGCTTTTTGCCGTAGTCGCGTTCGGTAGCGGGCGTTATATTTGCCATAGAAGAAAGCTCCTCCGACGACAAAGTTACGTTTGCTTTGGCTAATTTTTTATATGCCTTTTGCGCGGCAAGAAGCGCGGGAAACGACTCGGGCAGGCGGTTGAGTTTGTCGGCGGTGGAAACGTACTGTTTTTCTTCCGCCTTTGCCGCTTCCCAAAATCCGAGTGCCGACTCGGCGTCGGTTGCTTTGTTTTTTCCGAAAATGTGAGTGTGCCGCGTTACAAGCTTGTTGCACAGCCCGCTTATTACGTCCGAAAGCGTAAATTCGCCGAACCGCCGTCCCATATCGCAGTGAAACACCGATTGCAACATGACGTCTCCGAGTTCTTCCGTCATTGCGTCTATGTCGCCCGAATCTATCGCGTCGACTGCCTCGTAAGCTTCTTCTATCATATTTACTCGTATACTCTCGTGAGTTTGCGCCTTATCCCACGGACAGCCGTCCGCGGCAGTAAGTCCCTGCATTATGCGCATAAGGTCGGCAAACGAGTAGCGTTTTTTGAAAAACGTGTTTTGCGGTGCAATGTACAGTTCGCACGAGTAATCGTAGCCCGACAGTCTGTCAAGCTCGCAAAGAGGAATATTCAGCACTTTTCCTTTTATATATACGGTTATTACGTCGTCGTCGCCGTAATAATCCATAAGCCACAGTTTTAAGTCGCCCGCCGAATATTTATCGTCGATTTCCAATATGCGGAGCGGGAGCGCGGTGTCTAAGTAGGGCTTGATTCGCACCGCGTCGGTTGCGGTAAGGGTAATTTCGCTTGTTTCCGTTCCCTTTGCGCGGTGCGGCGAAACTCCGTAAATAATTTCGGAATCCGGAAATTCGCGCATGAGTGCGCACGAAACCGAATCCGTCCCCGCACCGTCGGTTAAATATACCGCGTTGCCGTTTTTTGCCGCGTCGGATATTTTTTTGCATACCTCATTTGCAAGCGAATCGAAGCTTTCCGCGTTTACAAAACAATCGTCGAGCGGAATTACGTGCGGATACTCGTTTGCAACCGCTCTGCCCGCCGCGGTTTTTGCCGAGCGCAAAAATACATTCTTCTCTTTTGCAATGATTTTCGCCGCTTTAACCGTTATATCGCCGCTTGTAACGCCTATTCCTATTATAGTAATCATAATAAAGTAATTGTAACACATTTTTGCGTTATAAGCAAACGGATTGACGCCGCACTTTGAATGTCTCGAATCGCAACTTTTATGCTTCCGTTATATGTTTGTCACAAATCGCGGTTATAATGTGTACAATTAAATACGATAAAATCTCGCGGCGACGTTTTCTCCTTTGTAAACTTTTATCATCTTCCTTTTATTTACAAATTTGCGTCGCCGCGAATTTTATATAAATGTCTTTTTTAAGATATTTTAAAACCGCGCCGAAAGGTAGCGGTTTTAATTTAGGCAAAAGCGTTGCATTTTATTTTAAAACGCGCTATAATTTTTTACGAATTACCGAATTTGCGAAAAGGAGAAACTATTTATGGCAAAAAAGCAGTTTAAAGCCGAATCGAAAAAACTACTCGACCTTATGGTTAATTCCATTTACACCAACCGCGAAATATTTTTGCGCGAGCTGATAAGTAATTGCAGCGACGCAATCGACAAACGGCATTTTATGAGTCTTACCGATTCGTCGCTTGCCGCCGATTTTTACATTGAGCTTGTCCCCGATAAAGAAGCGCGCACGCTTACCGTACGCGACAACGGTTGCGGCATGGATAAAGACGAAATGGAAAACAATTTGGGAACAATCGCAAAAAGCGGCACGCTCGAATTCAAGGAAAAACAGAAAACCGACGAAAACCTTATAGGTCAGTTCGGCGTGGGTTTTTACTCGGCGTTTATGGTTGCCGATAAAGTAACGGTAATCAGTCGCAAAGCCGGCGGCGCGGAGGCAAACAAGTGGGTAAGCGAGGGCGCGGACGGCTACTCGGTTTCGCCTTGCGAAAAAGCCGATGCGGGAACGGATATAATCCTGCATTTAAAGCCTAACGACGAAGATTGCGAATACGGCGAATTTTTGGAGGAATACACGCTCACGCGTTTAATAAAAAAATATTCCGACTATATCCGCTATCCCATAAAGCTCGGCGGCAAAACGCTTAACGGTATGGTGCCGTTGTGGCGCAAGCGCAAGTCGGAAGTGAAAGACGAAGAATATTCGCAGTTCTACAAAGATAAATTTTACGATTATCAAGACCCCGCAAAGGTTTTCGCCGCGCAAGTAGAGGGCAGTATAAATTATTCCATGCTCGTATTCGTGCCGCAAAAAGCACCGCTCAATTACTATTCGCGCGACTACAAAAAGGGAATCGCGCTTTACAGCGGCGGCGTGCTTATAACCGAAAGCTGTTCCGACCTTATTCCCGATTATCTCGGATTTGTCAAAGGGCTGATAGATTCGCCCGATATAAGCCTTAATATTTCGCGCGAGCTGTTGCAAAAAGACAGACAGTTGCGCGCAATCGCAATTTCGCTCGAAAAGAAAATTCGCGGCGAGCTCGGCAAATGGCTTAAAGCCGACCGCGAGGGATATGAAAAAATGTACGTCGAATACGGTAATTCGCTGAAAATCGGCGCGTACGACAATTTCGGCGCAAAAAAGGACGAGCTTAAAGACCTTCTGTTGTTTGAAAACAACGATGGCAAGCTTGTGACGTTCTCGGAATACGTTTCGCGCATGAAAGAAGGGCAGGATAATATTTACTACGCATCGGGCGTGAGTGCCGACGCGATTAAAACTTTGCCGCAGGTGGAAATGTTCCTTGAAAAAGGATACGAAATTCTCTGTCTTAAAGACGGAATCGACGAATTTGTGGTAAAAATGATTGAAAACTACAACGACAAAAAATTCGTTTCGGTTGCCGACAAAAACGCCGCCGCCGTTTCCGACGAGCAGAAAGCGGAGCTCGACAAAAAGTCGGGCGATTTCGGAGCGGTGCTCGGCAAAATGAAAGAATTGCTTAAAAACAAGGTTAATGACGTGCGCTTAACCGCCCGCTTAAAGTCCGCCGCCGTATGCTTAACGAGCGACGGCGAAATTTCGCTCGAAATGGAAAGAGTGTTGCGTTCAATGCCGGGCAACGAAAAAATTAATATAGGCAGGGTATTGGAACTTAATCCCGAGCACGAGGCGTTCGGCAAGCTTGTGTCCATCGACGTAAACGACGAAAAATTCGCCGATTATACTTCCGTGCTGTATAACGCCGCGCTTTTGCAGGAGAATCTTCCTATCGACGACAGTGCCGCGCTTGCTTCTTTGATAGTGAAATTACTATAAAAACCGACAGTAACAACGCAAAGGAGTATATCCGATTGAAATACGATTATTTAATAGTGGGAGCGGGGCTTTTCGGGGCGGTATTTGCCCGCGAGGCAAAATGCCGCGGCAAAAAAGTTATTGCGGTAGACAGGCGACCCAACATAGCGGGAAATGTATATACGGAAGAAATCGAAGGAATCAACGTGCATAAATACGGCGCGCACATATTTCACACCGACAACAAAACCGTATGGAATTACGTAAACGGATTCGCGGAGTTCAACCGCTACACAAATTCGCCCGTGGCTAACTATAAAGGCGAGCTGTATTCTTTGCCTTTTAATATGTATACGTTCAATAAAATGTGGGGCGTTACCGCTCCCGACGAGGCCGAGGCGAAAATCGCCGAGCAGAGAAAAGCGGCGGGAATCGGCGAACCTAAAAATCTCGAAGAACAGGCGATTTCGCTCGTAGGGACGGACATATACGAAAAGCTGATAAAAGGGTACACGCAAAAGCAGTGGGGACGTCCTTGCACGGAATTGCCGTCGTTTATCATAAAGCGTCTGCCCGTAAGATTCACGTTCGACAACAATTATTTCAACGCGAAGTATCAGGGAATCCCCGTGGGCGGATATACGAACATGGTTGAAAAAATGCTGAGCGGAGTCGAGGTTAAAACAAACTGCGACTATCTCGAAAATAAAAACGATTTAAATAAACAAGCCGAAAAGATTATATTCACGGGCGCGATAGACGAGTATTACGGATATAAATTCGGCGCGCTCGAATACCGTTCGGTAAGATTCGAAACGGAAGTGCTAAATAAACCCAATTTTCAGGGAAACGCGGTTGTCAATTACACCGACGCCGAAACGCCGTACACTCGCATAATAGAGCACAAATTTTTCGAGTTCGGCGCTCAGCCGAAAACGGTTATCAGCAGAGAATACAGCTCGGAATGGAAAAAAGGCGACGAACCGTATTATCCCGTAAACAACGAAAAAAACAATAATTTATATCTGCGCTATAAGACGCTTGCCGAAAAAGAAGATAAAGTGATATTCGGCGGAAGACTCGGCGAGTATAAATATTACGATATGGACAAAGTAATCGAATCCGCGCTTGCCGCAGCGCACAAACTGCTCGGCTGATTCGGGTATAATCAAGCGTAAAAGGAATTGCCGCAAACGAGGCAGTTCTTTTTTATTGCTTCGTAATATAAGGGGGCTGTCGGGGCGTATATAATAGCGGCAAAGTTTTTGTATGCTTTTGACAGTGGAAAAATTATTGCGTTATCCGACATATTATGGTATAATATTCGCGGAAAAAAGTAAAAGGTTTAAAAAATTACCCCACCCGACAAAGCAAGGAGGCATTTAAAGGAAATGGAAATCAAGGTATGTATAGGTTCGTCATGCCATTTGCGCGGAAGCTACGAGGTTATCGAAAAGCTTAAAAAGCTGATTGCCGACCACAACCTTTCGGAAAAGGTGAACTTGGCTGCAAGCTTTTGCTTAGGCAAGTGCGGTACGGGAGTAACCGTGACGTGCGACGGCGAATTTTGGGAAAACGTAACGCCCGAAACGGTGGAAAAAATATTCGCCGAAAAAGTTTTGGGTAAGATTTAAAGAGGCGGGTATGCGCGAATATCTTAATTTCAAGCAGGCGAACTGCAAAAACTGTTATAAATGTTTGCGTGAATGTCCTGTAAAGGCGATAACCGTAATAGGCGACAGAGCGAGAATCCGCGACGATTTATGCGTGCTGTGCGGTCACTGCACGGGCGCGTGCAGTTTCAACGCAAAACAGGTTGTAAGCGATGCGGCGGCGGTTAAAAAACTTCTCGGAGGCAAAAAGAAAGTAATTGCCTCGGTTGCGCCTGCGTTTGCGTCAAGCTTTACCGACGATTTCGGTGCGTTCCGCGCGGCTTTGATTAAACTCGGATTTTCCGATGCGTTCGAAACCGCCGAAGGTGCGCGCGAAGTAACCTACCGTTACCAAAAACTGCTCGACACCAAAAAGTACCGCAATCTTATTGCATCGGCGTGCCCCTCGATTGTGCGGCTTATAGGATTGTATTATCCCGACGCCTTGGAATTTCTTGCTCCCGTTGTAAGTCCCATGGTTGCGCACGCAAAAATACTGCATGAAAAATTTCCCGATTGCAAAATAGTATTCTTGGGCCCTTGCATTGCCAAAAAGCGCGAGGCGGACGAGTGCGGGATAATCGATGCGGCTCTTACTTTCGAGGAGCTTAACGGCATGTTGCGTGAGGCGGGCATAGAGATAACCGCCGTCCCTGCCGCAAAGCCGCGCGACGTTAAAAGCGGGACCGACATAAAAAAGAACGCGGCAAGAAATTATCCCATAAACCGCGGAATTATTAAATCGTTCGGTTGCTTTTCGCCAGATTACGAATACATAAGCGTAGACGGACTTGCGCGTGCAAAAGACGTTTTAAGCAACATAAAAACGCTTTCCGGCATGTTTATCGAGATGCACGCGTGCGAATTTTCGTGCATAAACGGACCGTGCGCGCTCAACAAAGAAAAGGGCGGATTTATAAAAGCCACCGAAACCGTACGCGCTTACGCCAAAACGGGAGCCGAGCCGATGGGCGGATTTTCCGACGTGAAGCTGGAATGCAACTATAAAAAACTGCCCGATTCGCGCCGCACTCCGTCGGAGGAAGAAATCAAAAAGATTTTGGAAGCTACGGGCAAATACACGCCCGAAGACGAGCTTAACTGCGGAGCGTGCGGATACAACACCTGCCGCGAAAAGGCGATTGCGGTGTTCAACGGCATGGCGGAAATAAGCATGTGCGTGCCTTACATGCGCGAACGCGCCGAAGGACTCAGCTACGATATTATACAAAACAGCCCCAACGGCATAGTTTCGCTTGACGGAGAGCTTAACGTGCTCGATATAAACGAAAAAGCGGCGCAATTACTCGGCGGCACAAAGTCGCTTATTAAAGGCGATTCGCTTGAAAAATATCATAATCCCGCCGATTTTTACAGCGCGTTGTATGATAACGTATTCATCACTGGGCGCAAAATACAGCTCGACAAAACGGGCAAATGGGTTGAAATGACAATCCGCAAGGTTAAAAATCAAAACCTTTTGTTCTGCATAATGAAGGATATTACCGACGATGTGGATTACACCACCCGCTTGAATAAGATTAAAGAAGAAACGGCACAGGCGGCAAGCGAGGTAGTAAGCAAGCAAATGCGCGTCGTTCAGGAAATAGCTTCGCTCCTCGGCGAAACCACCGCCGAAACAAAAATCGCACTGCTTAAACTGTGCGGCGCGCTCAACGAGGACGCCAAAAGCGACAAATAAGAGGATTGAATTATGAACGTACTCGAATACGGCTATGTGTCGCTTAACAAAAAAAACGAGGAGCTTTGCGGCGATAAGGTTGAAATGATACCGTCGGACAACGGCGGAGCAACGCTCGTGCTTGCCGACGGCATGGGCAGCGGCGTTAAAGCGAACATATTATCCACTCTTACAAGCAAAATTTTATGTACCATGGCGGCGGCAAACGTACCGCTGAACGAGTGCATAGAAACAATCGCGGGAAGTCTGCCCGTGTGCAAAGAGCGTGGAGTGGCGTATTCCACCTTTTCGCTTCTGACAATCGGCGCGGACGGTAACGGCTATCTTGCCGAGTTCGACAACCCGCCCGCAATACTTCTGCACAACGGCAGTTATGTTCCTTTGGAACGTGCGGAAAAAGTTTTCGACAATAAAAAGCTTTACATAAGCAAAATAAACATGCAAAGCGGCGACGTTTTGCTTATTATGAGCGACGGCGTGGTTCATGCGGGAATAGGCGAAACGCTCAACTTCGGTTGGGATATTAAAGAGATACGTGAGTTTGCCGAAATTCAGTATGACCCCGCGTTATCCGCCCGTACAATGGCGAGCATAATGGCGAACGCATGCTACGAGCTGTACGGACACCGTCCCGGCGACGACACTACCGTTTTGGCGGTAAAGTACCGTGCCCCATTAACCGTAAACATGATGGTGGGTCCGCCGTCGAGTCCCGACAGCGATTCGCTTGTCGTGCGCGAGTTTATGGCAAGCGGCGGCAAGCACGTTGTTTGCGGCGGAACAAGCAGTCAGGTTGTTGCTCGCGAGCTCAAAACCACCGTAAGCACAAGCTTTGATTATCTCGATAAAGACGTGCCGCCCATAGGCTACATAAACGGAGTGGACTTAACTTGCGAAGGCGTGCTTACCCTTAAAAAACTTTTGCAATACGCCGACAAGTACGTTTCGGTTTCCGACCCCGACATTAAGCTTTTTAAGGGCAAAGACGGCGCGAATCTTCTTGCGCAGATTCTTTTGGTAGACGCAAGCGAAGTCAATTTGTTTGTGGGCAGGGGCGTAAACCTTGCGCACGAGGGACTGCACATAGACAACAAAACAAAGCTCGATTCGGTTGTCAAGCTTATAAACATTTTGCAGTCGCTCAATAAAAAAGTTGCCATTAAATACTATTAAAAATATAGTTATCGCCCCCTTTGTTTATTTGCGCGATTTATTATAGTGTGTTATAATGCGTAGCGGAAAAGGGTAGGAGAAGCAAAAAAACGGTAGCGGAAGCAATCCGCAACTAAGACAAAACAAACTCGGTGAGACGTTAAAAAGATGGAAAGAGTATTCGATACAAAAGTTCAGTTATTAAAATACAAGGCATTAAAAGCGGTTATAGAGCGCGCATATAACGGCACGCTCGAACAGGCGCAGTACGAGATTCCCAAAGAGATAGTGCCCGGTCCCAAATCGGACATGCGGTGCTGTATTTACAAAGAGCGCGCGGTTCTCTCGGAGCGCGTGCGTATGGCAATGGGCGGCGATAAAAACAACCCCAACATAATAGAAACGCTTCCCGTGGCGTGCGACGAGTGCCCCATGGAAACATATTTCGTAACTCCCGCATGCCGCGGCTGTATCAATCATAAGTGCATGGAGGTTTGTCCGCGCGGGGCAATATCCATAAACGACCGCACGGCGAAAATCGATTCGGAAAAATGCGTGGAGTGCGGACGGTGCGCAAAAAGTTGCCCTTACGGCGCGATTATCGAGCTTGCCCGCCCTTGCGTTAAGGCGTGCAAAATAGGCGCGCTGAAAATAAACGAAGATAAAACCGCGGTAATAGATAACGACAAATGCGTAATGTGCGGCGCGTGCGTGGCGCGCTGTCCGTTCGGTGCGATAGTCGATAAGTCTTACGTGCTCGATTGCGTGGAAATTCTCAAAGAGGCGGCGGTATCGAAGCGCAAAGTATACGCAATAATCGCGCCCGCGATAGTCAGTCAGTTTAAATACGCAAAAATCGAGCAGATAGTAGAGGGCATTAAAAAGCTCGGATTCCATCAGGTTATCGAAACGGCTATGGGCGCGGACATAACGCTCGGCAAAGAAATCGAAGAAATGAAAGAGCGCGAAAAAATGACCACGAGCTGTTGCCCCAGCTTTGTTATGTACATAGAAAAGCATTTCCCCAAGCTTGTGCAGTACATATCGCCCGCGCCAAGTCCCATGGTGGAAGTGGCTCAGCTCATTAAGCGCACTTCACCCGATTGCAAGGTTGTGTTCATAGGACCGTGCGCCTCTAAAAAGTACGAGTATAAGCTCGAAAAAACGGGTGGCGCGGTGGATTGCGTGATTTCGTTCGAGGAGTTGCAGGCGTTTTTCGACGCCCGCGGAATCGACGTTTCCACCTTAGAGGAATCCCCGCTTAACAACGCGTCTAAGTACGGGCGAATCTTCGCAAAGAGCGGCGGCATAACGCAAGGCGTAAGCGAGCTTAAAGAAAAGTACGGCATTACGAAAGAGATATGTCCCCTCGCGCTCAACGGCTTGGAGCAGATAAGGCTTAACATGCTTAAAATGAATGCGGGCAAGCTTCCCGAAAACTTTATCGAGGGCATGGCGTGCGAGGGGGGGTGCCTTAACGGACCTCTTTGTTTGAGTCACGGCGACAAAAACGTAATCGACGTAGATAAGTACGGCGCGCAGGCGCGCGAGCAGGACATTGCAAACAGCATGAAGCTGTACGAACTGACTAAGGAAGATTAAGACTTAAAAAGACCTCTCCGCTTCGGTCGAGGTGACAGTGTGCGGGTTTTGTCATTACGACCGAAGCGGCGGAATCTTAACTTTAAAAATTCCCCAGCCTTACGTAAATAGGAGGGGGGGGAACGGAGTGGTTGGGCGTAGCTCTTAAAACCCCACCCACGCCAAATGCAAGAGAATAAAGGAAAAAATATCCAAAAAGGAAATAAAATAATGAGAAAACTCAACGAAGAATGCGGTGTGCTCGGATTTTACGACAATGACGGTTACAATGTGGCACATTTTCTTTACACGGGCATGTTCGCATTGCAACATCGCGGTCAGCAGAGTTGCGGCATAGTTACAAACGACGACGCGCATTTGCATCAGCATAAAGACAAAGGACTTGTAAGCGAAGTGTTTAACGAGCAGGAGCTTGCGCCGCTTACGGGAAACATAGGCGTTGCGCACGTGCGTTATGCCAAAGACGGCGATACGCTTAAAGAGAACGCGCAACCGCTTGTGTCGCGTTATTGCAAGGGAAGTATCACTCTTGCCCATAACGGCAGTATATTAAACGCAAAGGAACTGCGTGAAGAACTCGAAATGGGCGGGGCGATTTTTCAGTCGACCAACGAAACCGAAGTTGTAATGCATCTTATAGCAATTGCCCGCACGCGCACCAAAAGCATAGAGCAAGCCGTGCTTAAAGTAATGGAGCAAATCGAGGGCGCGTACAGCATGGTGCTTATGTCGCCGCGCAAGTTGCTCGGCATACGCGACCCGCAGGGATTCCGTCCCCTTTGCATAGGCAAGCTCGGCAACAGTTATATACTTGCAAGCGAGAGCGTTGCGCTCGACGTAATGCGCGCCGAGTTTGTGCGCGACGTAGAGCCGGGCGAAGTCGTGCTTATAGAAGAAGGCGGAAAAATCACAAGTTTTAAAAACTTCTGCGGCAAAAAGCCGAGCCTTTGCGTGTTCGAATACGTTTACTTTGCACGTCCCGATTCGGTTATAGACGGCGTAAGCGTTTACAATGCGCGTATAGAAACGGGTAAGCAGCTTGCTTTGGCTCACCCCGTAGACGCCGACCTTGTAATAGGAGTGCCCGACAGCGGGACGCACTTTGCTCACGGGTATTCGTATCAAAGCGGAATCCCGTTCGGCGACGGGCTTATCCGCAACCGCTACACGGGACGCACGTTTATAAAACAGACGCAAGCCGAGCGCGAAATGGCGGTTTCGATAAAACTGAACGTACTTAAAAACAACGTGGCGGGCAAGCGCATTGTTATGGTAGACGATTCCATCGTGCGCGGTACTACAAGCGCGAATCTTATAAAAATGCTCAAAGACGCGGGGGCAAAAGAAGTTCATATGCGCGTTGCATCGCCTCCGTTTTTGTGGCCTTGCTATTACGGCACCGATATTCCGAGCAAAAAAGAGCTTTTGGCGGTTAAGTATTCGATAGAGGAAATCCGCGAAAAACTAGGAGCCGATTCGATAGGTTATCTGCCCATAGAGTCGCTCAAAAAAATAGGACTCAGAAAAGACTTCGGCTATTGCGATGCTTGCTTTACGGGCAATTATCCGGTAAGATAGCGAATAACAGGTCTTTTGACGTCAAAAGACTCGGCAAAAACCTATTCCGACATGGCATTCCGACCTGTTTCGACATGTAATTCCGACTTATTCCGATATGTCTTTCCGACATGTTCCGATATGGCATTCCAACCTATTCTAATATGGCATTCCAACCTATTCTAATATGTCATTCCGACCGAAGCGGAGGAATCATATCTCTCCGCTAAATAACAGTAAAAGGCGTAATATAACATTACGCCTTTTATTGTTTATTTATACGGTTTTAAAAAAATCAGTTTTCGGGTTGTTCTTTTACCGGTTGTTTGAACGATACCGCGCCTACTTCGAGCTTAGCCGAGCAGTTTTTGCAACGCGCCGTGGTTGTCAGAGTTTCGTGCATAAAGCCCGCGTTTAAGTCGTCCGCAAGCACGGGGGCGGAGGAGCAGTCGGGGCATTTGTTTTTGCAAACGTACACCGCCGGCGCGCCCTTTGCGTCTTTATAGCGCACCGAAATGTGCGTTCCCTGAACGGGTGTGTGCGTTTTGGGGCATATGTAAAGCGCGCTCAGCGCAAGCACTCCTTCTTTGTTTAACGCCGCTTGCCATTTTGCCATGCTTGCGTCAACCGCCTCTTTTGCTTTTTCGCCGAAAAGCTGCGTAAGGTCGCCGTTTTCTTTGTTTTCCTCGTCGAACAGATTAACCGTTTGTTCGCCGAGTGCCGAATAGCAAACGTGGTTGAGAGCTTCGGCGGGATTGCGTGCAAATTCGCTCATGTACGATTTGTCGTGTGTTTCCGCAAGTTTCAGGTAAATTTCGTTAATTTTGTCGGCGTCTTTTTTGTCGGGGATAAGCGCGGATATTTCCCGTAAGCTTGTAAGCGATGAGTCTGCGCCGATTGCAAACGAATAATTGTTTCCGCATTCGGGACAGTGCAATGTAATAATCTTTTTCATAATAATTATACTCCCCGTGTTTTATCTTTCATTACAATTATACTATTGCAACGGCAAAAACGCAAGTAATTTAAGCGTTGTGTATATTGCATAAAATTTCAACGGCGAGCTCGGGCGGATTCATTACGCGCGGAACCCAACTGCTTTTGCCGAGTCCTTTGCTTATTACCATGCTCATGCCGTTGTGAATATGTTGCCCCTCGGTATACTTTGGAAAAAGCCCCTGACTCGGTGCGTAAAATGCGCCTATTATCGGAAGTCGCACGTGTCCGCCGTGCGCGTGACCGCAAAGACTCAGGTTTATTCCTTCGTCGGCATAGCGCGGAAACATTTCGGGGCGGTGACTTAAAAGCACTGTATAACCTATTTCTTCGCTTTCGATTTGCGCATGAAGCGCGCACATTTCGGTTGTGAAATCGGTTTTTCCGTGTTCGAAAAACGTGGGGTCGTTTAAGCCGAGAATCGCAATTTTGTCGTTTCCGCGCTCTAATATCTTATACTCGTTGTTAAGCACGTTTACGCCCGTGTCGCGCAGTCGCTCGGCAAAAGCGGGGTAACAGTCAAGCACGCGCTCGTGATTTCCCGTTACGTAGTAAACGGGCGCAATCTGAACCGCACCCAACGCAAACCGCTCCGCCGCCGCACTCCGATTCTCTTTATGAATCATATCGCCCGTTATGGCGATTATGTCGGGCTTTACCGCAATTACCGCGTCGATAAGTTCGTTTCCGAAGTCGCGGTTGTGTAGGTCGGTTACGTGCGCGATTGTAAAGCCGTCGAAACCGAGCGGCACTTTGTCGGATATTATCTTGTATTTTGTGGTGAGCATTTTCATAATTATATGCCCGATTTGACGTAATTATACATAAAACGATATTAACACATTTACGCCCGAAAGTAAACAAAATAAAGCGTCGCCGCAGAATATATCGCGTAAAATTGCACACACTTAAAGCATGGAACAAAACGTAATTTTCATAATAGGAGCAAGCAGCGGAATCGGGCTGTCGGTTGCTCAAAAGCTTTGCGACGAGGGAAATGTGGTATACTGCGGAGCGCGCACCCTTTGCCCCGACGAGCGCGTAACTTCGATTATAACCGACGTTACTCAACCCAAAACGGTTGCGGCGGCGGTAAACCGCATAATCTCCGAGGTTGGCAGAATAGACAAACTCGTTTATTCTGCGGGATTTTCAATGGCGTCGCCGATTGAGCACGCCGCCGAAAAAGATTACCGCTATTTGTTCGAGGTAAACTATTTCGGCGCGATAACCGCCGTGCGCGAAGTATTGCCTTACATGCGCGCGCAGGGCAGCGGCAGAATAGTGTTAATAGGCTCTATGGGAGGAGTCCTTCCCATTGCTTACGACGCATTTTATTCGTCGAGCAAAGCCGCGCTTATAATGCTCGGCAAAGAACTCAACTTCGAGGTCAATCCTTACGGCATTTACGCCACAACCGTTTTGCCGGGCGGCACCGCAACCCGCTTTACCTTTAAGCGCAAGGTTTATTCTCACGACAAAGTGGGCGTATATGCCTCCGCTCTCGATAAGTCGGTAGGTACTCTTGCGGGCGCCGAACAAGGCGGTATGGAATCCGACGAGGTTGCCGAAACGGTGCTTAAAGCGCTCGAAACGGAAAATCCCCCTCCCGTAATGGCGGCGGGACTGATAAACAAGGCATACTATATTTCAAACAAGCTTCTTCCCGAAAAACTAACGCAATATTTAACGGCGAATCATTATAATTTAAAATAGTTGTAACGACAATCATAAACACCGGACCTTGACCGAAGCGGGCTAGTCTTTTAGCGTTTAAATCCTCGCAATTTTTCTTGACATTCCTGCCTTAACATAATATAATATAAAAGCCGATTTTAGTATATCGGCAAATTTAAAATTGACGAGGTGTAGCGCAGTTTGGTAGCGCGCTTGGTTCGGGACCAAGAGGTCGTGGGTTCAAGTCCCGTCACCTCGACCACAGGATACACGCTTTTGTGCTTAAAACGCACGTGAGCGTGTATTTTTCATATCTCCGCGGGTTTATTTTTGCACGTTTTTGCCTCTGAATCTTACAAAAATTATGCCTTGACCCATATTTTGGGTCAGAATCCGGGCCGCACTTGGGCTAATAATTCAGTTTCTGTCCCTCTTTCAGCAGGTATTCGTCCGACAAATCCATATAGGTGTTGCCGAGTGCGCCGTGAGAATGTCCCACAAATTCGTCCCTCGCCGCGTCCGCTACGCCGCATTCACAGCATCTTGTGTAGAAAGTCGTGCGCAGGTCGTACAGTTTACGGTCGGGGAATATAGTGTGGAATTTCTCGCGCAATCGGTTGGCTACGTAGAATTTTAACGCCGGCACGTTTTCGAGATGGGGCGCAAGCATAGGGGAGATGGGAATTTTCTTGTATTCCACTTTTCCGTTCTTCCGCTTGCTGTTTACCGTAAC
>CAMUAL010000012.1 GCA_947086925.1 uncultured Clostridia bacterium | reverse complement strand
TAAGCTTCCGTAGTTAAATGGATATAACAACCCCCTCCTAAGGGGTCGTTGTGGGTTCGATTCCCGCCGGGAGTACCATTTGATAATTTATTTATTATTGGCGGTGCTTTTTATATTTTAGGAGTTTATTCGGGTTTCGTTTTTTTGCGCTGAGTGAGAAGCGTGATTGCAATAAACGAGATTATTGCAAATGCAAGCGTACAGCATATCACTATAATTATAATGTAAACGCCTAAAAAGTTGCTGTTGTGCCGTATTATTTCGGGAGATTCCGATTCGCACAAGGTAAATGACAGTTCGCCGCTCGGCAGTTCGTTTAAATGTGCGGTGTGGCCGCCTTCGTTTGCGGTGTAGTTTAAGTCGCTCACTTCGAAGTCGCCTATGTTTAAATGATACGGCGTGTTTATTGTAATATCGATGTCGCCGAACGAACTCCACGTAGCTGCGGGGGAAAGCAGATAATCGTATCTGTATACGGGCGGATTGTAGCCCACGTGAATATCGGGGTACAGAGGCGCGGTAACGGAGTTTACTGCGGTCGAGTTTGCGGGAACTGAAATTTCGTATACGAACCAACGCATTAAATCATATATTACGTCAAGGTCGTAAATGCCGTAAATATGTAAGTGGTCGCGGTGGTCGTTCAGTTTTTCGACAACCGCATTATACCAATCGATTTCGCTTACTTCGTAATAATCTTTACGGTAGTGAAGTGCAATATCGAGGAACGAAACGGTGTAAATTTTGTCGCTCAATACGGCATTGCCCGAAATCTGCTTTTCTTCGCCGCCGTTGCGGTAAATTTTAAAGTCTATCGGATAGGCAAGCGGCTCTCCTATAACAAACACGGTAATATCTTCGCCGTTATTTACGAATTTGCCTATCGTAACGTCGCCGTTGTCCAATCGTCTGCCGCCGCTGCACGACGAAACGATTACACGGTTGCAGTCCGATTCCTTTAATCTGAACGAGGCATACGGCGCGTTGTTTTTTATTTCCTTTTTCGGTATGCCGCTTACGGTGTACGTGTATGCGGTAACCGTAAGCTCGGGCGAATAGAAGTCGTCTTTTATATAGTCGTCATTTAGGCGCGAAACGTCGGCGGCGGTTTCGAAATCGCCGCTGTAATAAGTGGCGCGAAGCGTCTTTTGCACTTTTTCGCCGTTTAGAGTTATGTCGTATTTGTCGGAATCCACGCCGAGCATATCGGCGGAATAGTAGCGGCTTAGAGTTCCGAACGGAAACGCAAGAGTTGCGGTAACATCCGATTCGGTCGGATTGTAAAACGAGTACGAAGCCGTGACGCGCGCGGTGTAATTTTTTGAGGAATCGCTTTCGTCCTCGCCGTAATAATAGTCGTATACGTGGGGGAAGGAGTCTATATTAAACGTAAGGTCTTCGTGCGTAACTTTCAGCGGGCAGCCGTCGTAATTTACCGTGCCGAATTGCGGAACGCCGTAATACCAACCGAGCATTGCGGAATTTGCGCTTGCCGAAATTTGAGCGGGCAATATCGTTATAACGCATAAAAGCAGTGCCGCCGCAATCGGAATTTTTTTGAGTTTACGCATAAGTTTCTCCCTTCACCGTAAAAGTTTATCACACCTTACCCGATTTGTCAATATACGGGGTTTGTGTTACGGCTCCGCGACAACGTATTCGCACTCGGCACGGCGCAAAAACCGCACTGTTTTCGGTAGCTTATAAATTGCGCTCAGAATCGCGCGAAAACTTGCGTGCATAATTATTCATATCGCGAATAAATATACATAACAATGAATAATTATGCAAAAATAGTACTGTCAGGCGTTTTCTGTGGAAAAACAGCCCGAAAAAATGTATAAATATTTATAGTAAAATGCTTGAAAAACACGGATTCGTGTGTTACAATGGATAAGACGGTTATGTCGCTTGTCCGTTTTATTTTGCTATTAACGGGGCATAATCCGAATATTTCGCAGTGCGTATTCGAATCGTGCGCGCGGGCGGAATAAGCGGGGCGGCAAATTCTTTTACCGAAAATATCATCGCTTTATTACAAGGAGGAAATACTTTGCACGATTACAGCGCAGGCGATATACGAGTGCTCGAAGGATTAGACGCGGTGCGTCTTCGTCCCGGCATGTATATCGGCACAACGGGTATTAAGGGATTACATCACATTTTATGGGAAATCGTAGACAACTCTATGGACGAAGTGGCAAACGGCTTCGGCGATACGATTACCGTTACATTATATAGCGACGGAAGCGCGAGCGTAGAGGATAACGGGCGCGGCATACCGGTAGACGTTCATCCCACGCTCGGAGTTTCGGGCGTAGAGGTTGTATTTACTCAGCTGCATGCGGGCGGCAAATTCGACAACGAGAATTACGCGCACAGCGGCGGTTTGCACGGCGTAGGCGCGTCGGTTACCAATGCGCTCAGCGAATGGCTTACGGTAGAGGTTTACAAGAACGGAAAAATCTATCGCATGGAATTCGAGTCGAAGGAAATAGACGGAGCGGTTAAAGGCGGCATACCCAAGTACCACTTGCTCGACACGGGCATGTCTACCGAAAAGCGCGGTTCGTTTGTGCGCTTTTTGCCCGATAAGCGGATTTTCGAGTCCACGAATTTTCAGATAGAAACAATTTCGCGCAGACTAAAAGAACTTGCGTTTTTGAATAAGGGCGCGCGCATAATTTTAATCGACGAGCGAGTTGTGATGGGCAACACGTGCCTTAAACGCGAGTACTGTTACGAGGGCGGTCTTATCGACTTTGTAAAGTACTTAAACGAAACAAAGGTGCCTGCGTTCGAAGAACCTATTTTCCTTTCGGGAACAAAAGACAATATCGACATGGAGCTTGCGTTTCAGTATACCGACGCATACACCGAAAACATTTTCTCGTACGTAAACAATATACCCACCACCGAGGGCGGTACGCACGAAACGGGATTTAAAGCCGCTCTTACTAAGGTAATGAACGACCTTGCCCGCAAAACGGGACTACTTAAAGACAAAGACGCGAATCTGCTCGGCGACGACTACCGCGAGGGACTTACGGCGGTACTCAGCATTAAAATGCAGAATGTTCAGTTCGAAGGTCAGACGAAAACAAAGCTCGGAAACCCCGAGGCGAGAATAGCAATCGATTACCTTGTAAATCAGACGCTTACCGAATTTTTCGAAAAAGAGAACAAAGAACTCGCCGACATAATTCTCAAAAAAGCGATTCTTGCGGCAAAGGTGCGCGAGGCGGCGCGTAAAGAAAAAGAAATCACCCGCGCGAAAAACAGTCTTGACAACAACTTCAATCTTGTGGGCAAGCTCAGCAGCTGTACGGGCAAAAAACCCGAAAACAACGAACTGTTCATAGTCGAGGGCGACAGCGCGGGCGGCACGGCAAAGCAAGCGCGCAACCGTCATTTTCAGGCTATACTGCCGCTTCGCGGCAAGCCGCTGAACGCCGAAAAAAAGCGCATCGACCAAGTGCTTGCAAACGAAGAAATTCGCACGCTTATATCTGCTCTCGGCAGCGGCATAGGCGAAGATTTCAACGTAGAAAACCTTAACTACCACAAGGTTATAATTCTGTCCGATGCCGACCAAGACGGCGCGCATATTCGGGCAATACTTCTTACGTTCTTCTTCCGCTACATGAAAGACCTTATCAACGAGGGGCACGTTTATATCGGACTGCCTCCCTTGTACCGCATTTCCAAAAAAGACAACGTGGAATACGTTTACGACGACATTGCTTTGGAAGAAGCGAAAAAGCGTTTCGGAAAAGGCGCGGGATTACAGCGTTATAAAGGTTTGGGCGAAATGAGTGCCGAACAGCTTTGGGAAACCACTATGGACCCTCAACGTCGCACGCTCGTGCAGGTTACAATCGAGGATGCCGCAAATGCCGAAATGCTCGTATCCACGCTTATGGGCGACGCAATCGATTTAAGGCGTCAGTATATAATAGAAAACGCAAACTTCAATCGCGAAGACAACTTCAAGGCTCAGGAAGCGAAGTAGGAGGGGGCTATGGCGGAACAAAAGACATTCACACCCAGCATAATAGTAAAAACAATGGAAGACGTTATGCACGATTCCATGATGCCGTATTCCGAATTTGTTATTCTCGACCGCGCGCTTCCGCGTGTAGAGGACGGCTTAAAACCCGTGCAAAGAAGGATTCTTTACAGCATGTCCGAGCTTGGAAATACTCCCGACAAGCCGTACCGTAAGTCGGCGCGTATAGTGGGTGATTGCATGGGTAAATTTCACCCGCACGGCGACTCGTCGATTTACGGAGCAATGGTAAGAATGGCGCAGGCGTTCAACATGGGCGCGTGCCTTATCGACGGTCACGGAAACTTCGGCTCGGTAGACGGCGACAGTCCTGCGGCTATGCGTTACACCGAGGCTCGTCTTACTCCTCTCGCGCTCGAACTTCTGCGCGATATCGACAAAAACACCGTTAAGTGGAGCTGTAACTTCGACGATACGCTTATGGAACCCGATATGCTTCCCGGGCGTTTTCCCAATCTTTTGGTAAACGGCGCAAGCGGCATAGCGGTAGGCTTATCCACGAATATTCCTCCGCACAACTTAATGGAAAGCATCGACGGCGTAATTGCATACATCGACAATCCCCGCATTAAACTTCCCGAAATGATGAAGTTTATTAAGGGTCCCGATTTTCCCACGGGCGGCTATATTATAAGCGGAGACGAGCTTGTAAAGGCGTACGAAACGGGCAAGGGCAAAATAATAATGCGCGCCAAAATGCACATCGAAAACGGCGAAAACGAGAAAAAGCTTATAGTTATCGACGAGTTGCCTTATCAGGTGAACAAGGCACAGCTTTTGGAGGCTATACTCAAAGCGCGCGAGGATAAAAAGGGCGTGCTTACGGGAATAACCGAAATCACCGACGAAAGCGACCGCGGCGGTATGCGTGCTGTAATCAAAGTAAAGCGCGACTGCGACCCCAAACCGATTATCGAGGCGTTGCTTAAATACACCAATCTTTCCACTTCGTTTGCCATAAACATGGTTGCAATCGCCGACGGCAAACCTCAGCAAATGGGATTGCTCGACATAATCGCGTACTATGTGAACTATCAGCGCGAGGTTGTGCTTCGCCGCACTCGCTTCGAACTCGATGCGGCAAAAGAGCGCGAGCATATTTTGGAAGGACTCGTTATAGCCGTTCGAAATATCGACGAGGTAGTTAAAATCATTAAGGCGTCGGGCTCTACGAGCGAGGCGCGCGACAACCTGCGCAAGCGTTTCGATTTATCCGAGCGTCAGGCTCAGGCAATACTCGATTTGCGCTTGGCACGCCTTACTCATTTGGAAGTTTACAAACTCGAAAAAGAACTTGCCGATGTCCGCGCGCTTATTACGCGCCTTACCGCAATAGTGGCAAGTCGCAAACTTCAAATGGATTTGGTAAAAGCCGAGCTTGCGCAAATCCGCAAGGCGTACCGTGAAAACCGCAAAACGACGATACTCAAAACAACGGACGACTACAATGTGCCAAGCGAGGACGACGAAAAGCCCGTCGAGGATTATATTATCGCGGTTAATTCGAACGACCAAATCAAGCGCATGCTTGTTAAAAACTTTACAATGGCTACAAAGGACTTTACCGAAAATTCCACGCGCAACGAAATTTGCAGATGTATCGTAAAAGCAAACAGCTTAGAACGCATTTACTGCTTTACTAACCTCGGCAACTGCTATAAGCTCGACGCCGACTCGATTCCCGACGGCAAATGGCGCGAAAAGGGTGCGCCGCTCAAAAAGGTTGTACCCGACGCGCTCGACGGCGAACGCATAGTGTTTATGCAGACGGTAGACGACACGCTTCCCAAAGGCAATATGCTGTTCTACACCCGCGCGGGCATGGTCAAGCGCAGCGAGTGGAAAGAGTACAATGTCGTAAAAAGCGCGTTTGCCGCAATCAAGCTCAAAGAAGGCGACGAGGTAATTGCGATAGAGCACGAAAAGAAGAACTGCACGCTTATGTTCGTAACGCGCAACGGCATGTGTCTTAACGCCGATATGAGCGATATTCCCGTTCAGGGCAGAATAGCCGCAGGCGTAAAGGGTATTCAGCTAAGCGACGGCGACGACTGCATTTTCATAGGGCAGATTAACGGCGACGGCGAGGTAGTGCTTGTTTCCGACCGCGGATTCTCCAAACGCGTGCTTGTGTCGCAAATCGACGTTATGGCGCGTTACCGAAAGGGCGTAAAGATTATCGACTTCAACAAAAAAGACAACGGAACTTCTCTTGCGTTCGTGTCTTATGTAACCGACCCGTATAAGTTCGTACTTGTATTCGAAGACGATTATCTGTCGAGTTATTCAACCGAGGCACTGAGCATAGAAAACCGCACTCATTCGGGCAGACCCATTATAAAGGGCAGAGCCAAGATAAAAGAAGGACTTGTTTATAACGACAAGTTGACTAATTAAAAGAAATCCAACTTTTTGGCGTCAAAAAGTTGGGCAAAAACCGCAAAGGGGAAGACACTTTCGACTGTGTCTTCCCCTTTTGAAACCCCTTTCCGCAACGACATTGGGCTACGCCCCTTGACCCCTTGTTTAAGGATATATTTGCTAAGGCGCAAAAAAATCCCCCGCATGTTGCTTTTGCTTATCCCGCTAAGGCGCAAAAAAATCCCTTGTCACTTAGCGGGGAGTACTTATCCTCTGAAAAAATCCCATGCCCCTTTGGGGCGGGGGAAATTAAAAGGGGGTGGGGGAATTTAATAATCTTCATTACCTAAAAGATAATCAGTGCTTTCGCCGAAAAACTTTGATACTGTTAATAAAGTATCGAAGTTAGGCTCGCGTATGCCTTTTTCCCAATTACTTATAGTTCGTTGGTCTACTGTCAATGCTTTTGCTAAGTCGGTTTGGGTTATTCCTTTAGCACTTCTTAATTCTTTTAATCTGTCGGCAAATTTGTTCATAACAATATTATTACTCCAAAGTGGGGTAATATACTTGCCTTACCTCAAAGTGGGGTATATAGTTAAAAAGCTAAATCCCAACAAAAGAGGTGTAATTATGAAACAAGAAAATGTAAACAAGTGTCACAGTTGCGGAAACTATGTAGAGCATTATGTTAAAACGGCAAAAGGCTTTGAGGCGGTTACAGGGTGCGGTCATTGCATAAGCGAACATTTAAACAGAGTGCAGTCGGAAAAAATTATCAAGCGATGGCTTGATTGTAACTATTATATTCCGAAGTCGGAGCAAATCGAAAGTAGGCAAGAGGGAATAAAAGAGGCGATTTATTCTATTTCAAAATACTTGCGCGAAATTTCCGCAATACTTACGCTTGATAATAATTAAAAAATCTCACCCCCTTTAATTCCCCCCCCCAAAAAAAAATCCTTGCGCCAAAATTTTACAAAAAACGATTGCGGGGGAATAATGAGAAAAAACCGTTCATATAAATAACCGATACCAAAATAAGGGGCTAAAACATGAAGTTAAAAAGAACGGTAAAAATCATTTCGGTAATAACGGCGGCTATATTCGTGTTCGCCATGTTTACCGGCTGTAAAAAGAACGAACAAGACGAGCGAAGTGTTTACAACATAACCGCAGAATACAGCGACGCGGACAAAACAGTAACGGCGCGGTGCGAAATAGATTATGTAAACCGCACCGAGGTCGAACTTTCGGAAGTATGGTTTCATCTTTATCCCGCGGCATACCGCAACGGTGCGCGTTATACGCCCGTAAACGCGGCTGAAATCGACGGAGCGTATCCGAGCGGTATTTCTTACGGCGGAATAGAAATCACGGGAGTAGAGGGCGGAGAGTACGAAATAGGCGGACTAGACGAAGATGTTTTGATTGTAAAACTGCCCGCTTCGATAATGCCCACGCAAAGAGTGAAAATCGCTGTCGATTACAAACTTACTTTGCCCAACATGCGTCACAGATTCGGCTACTATAACGGCAATGTGAACTTAGGAAATTGGTTCCCGATTGAGTGCGTTTACAGCGGCGGCTTTGTCGCCGACCCGTATTATTCGAGCGGCGACCCGTTTAATCTGCCCGTATGCGATTACGCCGTAAGCATTACCGCGCCCGCAAGTTATACCGTTGCAATGCCTGCCGCGTCTGTTCGCACCGAAAACGGCGACAGCGCAACGACAAGCTGTACGCTTAATAACGCGCGTGATTTCGCTGCGGTGCTCGGCGCGTTCAAGTCGGTTTCGGGCAGCGTAAAAGGCGTAGACGTTACCTATTACTATGTATCCGACGACAACGCCGAGGCTCATTTAAAAGCGGCATGCGATTCCATAGCTTATTTTTCCGACGCGTTCGGAGCATATCCTTACAAAACGTACGCCGTTGTGCAAACGCCGTTTAATCAGGGCGGAATGGAGTACACGGGACTTGTGTACGTATCCGATTCCGCGCAGGGCGATATGATAACCGAAGTTATAGTGCACGAAACCGCACATCAGTGGTGGTACGGAATAGTAGGAAACGACCAAGTGCGCGAGGCGTGGCTCGACGAGGCTCTTGCCGAATACAGCACCTCGTTGTTTTACAAAAATCACGCCGATTACGGCGTTGAATATTCGGCGCGTATAGCCGATGCGATGGGCGGATTCTCGCTTTTCTGCGAACTTAGCCGCACCGAAGATACCTCTATGAACCGCAGTATAGGCGAGTATGCGAGCGCGGCGGAATATACCTATATGACGTACGTAAAAGGTCAGCTTATGTACGACAGTCTGCTTGGCATGCTCGGCGAAAAAACGCTTACTGCGGGTCTGCGCCGTTATGCGTCGGAATACGCCTACGCCACCGCAACCGCCGACGGACTTATAGCTTGCCTCGAAAAAGCGAGCAATCGCGACCTTAAATCGTTTATGTCGTCGTTTATTACGGGAACGGCAAAATTGTACAGCATATCCTAAATTCCGAGTATCGGAATATAACAGAAAAAACTCGCACAGTGCCTTAATCTGAAAAAGGAAAAGAAAAGCAATGTTTTTATTGTTGAAAAAGCGGAATATAATAATCGGACTAATCGTGGTTGCCCTTACCGTTTCGTTATGCTTGGCTGTAACCGCAACCGTAACAAGCGCGTACTCGGTGCCCAAAACGGGTATAACCGTGGTTATCGACGCAGGACACGGCGGTGCGGACGGCGGCGTTGTGGGCGTTACCACCTCGGTTAAAGAGAGCGATGTTAATCTTAGCATAGCTCGCTCGCTTAAACACTTTTTGAAGACCAAGGGTTACGACGTTGTTATGACTCGCACCACAACCGACGGACTTTACGGAATGACTACCAAAAACCGCAAGTTAAAAGACATGCAGGAGCGCAAAAAGATTATCGAAAACGCAAACGCCGATTTGGTTGTTTCCATTCATTGCAACTCTTACCCTCGCGCCGACCAAACGGGAGCGCAGGTATTTTACGCGCCGGGTAGCGTAGACGGCAAGCAAAAAGCCGAAGTTATGCAAAGCGTGCTTAAAGACACTTTGGGCACAACGCGCAGTGCAATGAGCGGCGATTACTTTATTTTGCAGTGTTCGGCTGTGCCGTCGCTTTTGGTGGAGTGCGGATTTTTAACCACTCCGAGCGAAGAAAAACTGCTTGTTTCGAGCGAGTATCAGGAAAAAATCGCATACTCGATTTTTACGGGTATACACACAATGCTTTCGTCGGATAATCCGTCGATAACATAACAAAAATCCTCGAAAATAAGGGAACGGAAAATAAAAAGTCCGTTCCTTTTTTTGCGCGCCGTGAATATTCTTACGTTTATCGCGAGTGATTTTTGTGTCACATATTGACAAAACCCCCGATTTTTGATACACTTGATTTATGAAGAATATCGCGGTGGTCGAAGACGAAAATTCGGCGGCGGAGCTTTTGATTTCTTACATAACAAAATATTCAAAAGCAACGGGGCAGGAGTTTAACGTGGAGCGTTTTAAAAGCGGCACGGAATTTCTTGCCGCCTATAAATCGGTTTACGCCGTTGTGTTTATGGATATTCAAATGCCGGGGTTAAACGGCATGGATACCGCAACCGAACTTAGAAAACTCGACAAAACCGTATCGCTGATTTTCATAACCAACCTGATTCAGTTTGCGCAAAAGGGTTACGAGGTAGACGCAGTGAGTTTTCTCGTTAAACCCGTAAGCTACTACGATTTTTCTTTGAAGTTCGAAAAAGCTTTAAGTATATACGTTATGAACGAGGGGCGCGACATTGCCGTAAAGTATCAGGCGGGAATGTGTCGGATTTCAACAGACAAGCTTATGTACGTCGAAATCATCAACCACAGGCTGTATTATCATTTGGTGGACGACGTAATAGAGGTAACTGGCGTTTTGTCGCAGGTGGAAAAAGAACTCGGAGCTTACGGATTTTTACGGTGCAATAAGTGTTTTCTCGTAAATCCCAAATTCGTGGTCGGAGTAAACGGAAGCGACGTAACGGTGGGAAACAGCGTTTTGCAAATCAGCCGTCCGCGCAGAGCTTCGTTTATGACGGAGCTTGCAAATTGGTATGCGGGTACGGGAGATAAACGGTGAACTTACAGGAAGCGGTATCGATTTATCTTAAAATAATATTGCAGTTTTTGGCGGAGCTGTATGTTTTTCATTTTCTCGTTACGCTAAAACTCAACCGTTCGAAATTCTTTGCGATTAAAGCGGTTGCGGGTCTTGTCGCCGTTGCCGCGGTTGCGTTCGGCGTTGCGATTTTCTATTATTTTTACGGGCAGACGGTGTGGGGAAGAATATTCGTTTACGTGTTTTTGTTTGCTCTTACCGTTGCGCATGTTAAGCTGTGTTTTGCGGAAAATTTTAAAATCGTGCTGTTTTGCTGTTCGCTTGCTTACGCGGCGCAGAATTTCGTGTACAAGCTTTTTCTCGTTTTTTGGACTGCGGGCGAGCGGTACGGATTATTCGACGGTTGGGGCAATTCGTTCGATTTGTTTTACCGATTGACGTACTACTCGTTTTTTGCCGTTGCAAGCGTTGCGGCATATTTTCTGTTTATCCGCCGTCAGAACAGCAGGCTGTCTAACCGTCAGCTTAACTTCGGTCTTATGGGACTCGCCGTTTTCGTACTCGGCATAACGGTGATACTTTGCTCGTTCGAGGACGTGTATTTTGCGGCGCTCAGCGTAGTAAGGGAAAACAAATTCGATGTTCCCGAGTATGTTGTGCTCAGGCAAACGGGCAACGTGTTTTCGGTTGTGTGTTGCGCGATTGTTCTTATACTCATATCGAAGACGGTAGACGAACGCGACCTTAAAAACGAAGTAGAATATTTGCAGTATGCGGTGCGGCAAGGAGAAAAGCAGTACGAAATATCAAAAGACACGATTGACCTTATAAACGTAAAATGCCACGATATAAAATACAAAATAAACGCGCTTATAGCAAACAACGTCGGCAACACCGCCGAAATGCTTAACGACATAAACGAAAGCATATCGATATATGATACGAAAGTGGAAACGGGAAACAAGATTCTCAACGTGCTTTTAACCGAAAAGAGTTTATACTGCGAGCAAAACGGCATAAGATTCTCGTGCATGGCAGACGGCGAAAAACTGTCGTTTATGGGCGACGGCGATTTGTACTGTCTGTTCGGAAATTTAATAGACAATGCGCTCGAAGCCGTAAACGGAATCGAGGAAAAAGAACGGCGAGTAATAAACTTGGTGGTTAAATGCAAAAACGATATTCTTACTATTCAGGAAGAAAACTATTTCAACGGCGAACTTCGTTTCGAAGACGGTTTGCCCGTTACCACGAAAAGCGATAAAAACTATCACGGTTTCGGAGTGCGAAGTCTGAAAATGATAGTAAAAAAATACGGCGGCGAACTTACCGCGCACGTATCGAACGGAGTATTTCATTTGAATATAATATTACCGCTCGGCAGAAAATAATTTACAGAATAAGAAATAAAATAACAGTTAAAGAAAGAGTATTGACTTTTCGATATTGTTTCTTTATTATAGAATACGGAATAAGAGTGAACTTCGAAAACATGGGAGAGATGAGAAAAGGTATGAAACTTTCACGGAAATTTATCGTGATTTTATCGGCGCTTGTATTTATATTTGCGTTTGCAAGCGGTTGCGGTTTTTCGCGTGCGGGGAGCGGTACTGCGGGCAAGCCTCACGGCTCGGTTGCGGGCATAGCCGACAGGTACACTTCCGACTCCGATAAAATAGTTAATTTCGCAAAGAACAAAACTTCGGATTTCGTTGCGTCGCACGGCTACCGCAACGATTTCCCGTTTAACTGTACGTGGGAAAGAGGGAACGCCGTAATCGACGGCGGCATAATGAATATGTCGGTGTCGGCTGACGGCGATAACTTTAAAGGTGCGGAGTATCATTCGCAAAAAAGCTATTCTTACGGCTATTATTCGGTCGGTATGAAAGCGGCGTCGTGCTCGGGCGTAATATCTTCGTTTTTCACCTACACGAATAACCCGAAGTGGGACGAGATAGATATAGAATTTTTAGGCGACGACACAACCGTAGTGCAATTCAATTATTACACAAACGGCGTCGGCGGGCACGAATATGTGCATAAGCTCGGATTCGATGCATCGCTCGGTTTTCACGAATACGGCTTTTTGTGGTTGAGCGACAGCATAACATGGTTTGTAGACGGCAAGGCTATTTACAAAGCGAGCGTCGATATCCCTTCCGCCGCGGGCAAGATAATGGCGAACGTATGGAACGGCACGGGCAACGTATTCGAAAATTGGTGCGGCAAACTCGATACTTCCAAGCTTCCCGCAACCGCCTCGTATTTATGGTTTGCGTACAAAGACGCACAAGAAGACGAAACACCCTCTAATCCGTCTGAGCCGACCGAACCTAAGCCGCCCATAGCCGACGACAGAGTAACGCATGACTCCGATAAAATAGCGGTTTTCGAACGCGGAGATTCGGAGGCGTTCGGTAAAGCGAACGGTTGGAGCAACGAGGGCATGTTTAATTGCACGTGGCGCGACTATAACATAAATTTCGACGGCGGCACGATGAACATTTTATTAACCGCAGAGGGCGGCGGCTACGCGGGCGGCGAGTACCGCAGTAACGGCAATTACTCGTTCGGGTATTACTCGGTTAGCATGAAACCCGCAAAGTGCGCGGGAACGGTTTCGTCGTTCTTTACGTACACCAAGGAGCCGAGATGGGACGAAATCGACATAGAATTTCTCGGTAAAGACACGACAAAGGTGCAGTTTAACTATTACACAAGCGGAGTGGGCGGTCACGAATATCTTTACGATTTGGGATTCGACGCAACCGAGGAATTTCACGAATACGGATTTTTATGGACGAGCGCCAGCATAATATGGTATGTAGACGGCAAGGCGGTTTACAAGGCAACGGCCGATATTCCGCAGTATGCGGGCAAGATAATGACAAACTTGTGGAACGGCTTGGGAGTAGACGATTGGCTCGACCCGTTCGACCCCTCGAAGCTACCCGTTACCGCACAGTATAAATGGATAGCATATTCCGCGGCGTAAAGCAGCGATATATAGGAGGAAAATATGAAAAAGAAATCGTTGACAATTTTGGCGCTTGTGCTTTTGCTTGCGTGCGCGTGCGCGTTTGCGGCGTGCGGCGACAAAAAGCTGACCGACGCTCCGCTTTCGGGTTCGACTTTGGCGGACTTTACCGAGGGCGAGGCGGAGGCGTTTTTCGAATCGGACGGTTGGTGTAACGGCGACGTTTTCAACGTAACGTGGAGCGAAAATAATGTGAGTTACGCGGGAGGGGGTGCCCACCTCGAAGTAGCCGAGGCGGCAAGCGGGGCGGAAGTTCCGTACTTAGGCGGCGAGCTTCGCAGTTATCAGCAGTTCGGTTACGGCGATTATTCTGTTACCATGAAGCCCGCAAAGGTATCGGGTACGGCAAGCACGTTCTTTACGTACACGGGACCTAGCGAGCTTGACGAAAACGACGAGCCCAACCCTCACGATGAAATAGACATAGAGTTTCTCGGCAAAGACACCACGAAAGTTCAGTTCAACTATTTCGTGAACGGCAAAGGCGGACACGAGTATATGTACAATCTCGGATTCGACGCGTCGAAAGAATACCACGAGTACGGCTTCCGTTGGGCGGAAGATTACATTGTTTGGTTTGTAGACAACGTGCCCGTTTACAAAGTTACCGCAAGCAAGAAGAATCCCATTCCTTCGACTGCGGGCAGAATTTTAATGAACCATTGGAGCGGAACAACCGCCGCCGAGGGCTGGATGGGAAAATACACCGGCTCTAACGGCGCGACTTGCGACTATAAACTCGTAAAAACTTCGGCGGCTCCCATAGGCGAAATTCCCGAAGCGCCCGAAATCCCCGACGAGTCGGAAGTGCCTGCAACGGGCTGGGTTGATGTCGATGTAAGCGGCTTCGACGGTTGGGGCAGTTACGAAGTTGATAAAACGGACGGACTTACCGTTTCGCATAGCGAAAACAAAAGCGGCTGGGCTTGTTGCGGAATGAGTTTATCCGACAGTTACAGCTGGGTTAAATTCAACATTACCAACAACGACGAAGAAAACAGCGCATCGGTAAGACTCGATATTAAAGATACCGTAACCAACGCGGGCGGCATTTCGGGCATTGTTTGCGACAGCAGTGCGGTTAAACTCGATACCGTTGAATCTGCGGCTTTGATAACTTTGAAAAGCGGCGAGTCGGTTGACGTAGTGTTGAAAATCAAAGATATGTACGTTAATCAATTCGTGATATTCCTCAATTCCACGAGCGCGACTGCGGGTGTAGAAACGGGTAGCATTACAATATCCGACCTTCAAGGCATAATTAACGAAGACGCTGTTCCTCCCGAAGTTCCCGAACCCGAAGTCCCCGACGGCGATAACTGCGTGCTTACCTTTACTTCCACAGCCGAATATACGGTTGATAAATCGGGCGTTGCGGCGGCGGAAATCAACGTAACGTACGAGGGCCTTACCGGCGGCAGTTACAACAACGTACAAGCAAATGCGGCAGACCTTGCGGCGGGTAACGACACGTTCTCCATTAAAATTACAAACAACGGCGACTCGGCTGTCAAACTGCGTATAGACCTTATCGGCGAAAACACGATTACCGTGGGCGACAACGCTAACATGAACGTATGCAATCTGTCGGCTGAAAAAACAGGCGGCGGCAGCGAATTCTATACCGATACCACGTGGGGCGGAACAATGATAACGCTTGCCGCGGGCGAGGAAGTTACCGTTGTTATCACTTACACCAACGGTAGCGAAATGGGCGCCGTTCAGCGCGTTCAGTTGTATCTCGATTCCGCCGATTACGCCGACACCGAAACTCATTCGGGTAACGTAACTTTCGGCGAATTCAAGTTCTCTAATTCGCAATCTGTCGACGAAGAATAATCAATCGGAATAAAAATAAAATAACGGAGAAACAGAGATGAGCAGGAAAAAAAGAATAGTACACATATCGGTAATTTCGTTTTCGATTGCTTTCATAATGGTTTTTTCTACGTTTCTGAACGTGCTTTCGCTAAATAAGTTCGATAACATATTCGAGCAGTTCTTGGGGAAAACCGCGGATACTCTCCGCGGCGATACCAAGGGCGCGGACGTGAATTACGTAACAAGCGACTTTTCGAGCGCGAGCGAACTTTACGCATACGAAGAAGACCTTGTTGCCGAGATTGCGCAAGAGGGCATAACTTTACTCGAAAACGACGGGCTTCTGCCGCTTGCAAAAAACACCACGCTGAGTCTTTTCAGTCATTCGTCGGTAGATTTGGTAAGCGGCGGCTCGGGTTCGGGTTCCGGCAGTTTCGAACTCACTCTTACACTTAAAGAAGGACTCGAAGCGGCGGGGCTCAAAGTAAACGAAACGCTTTGGAAATTCTACAAAAGCGGCAAAGGGGCGTCATATAAGCGCGGCGCGGGCGTAATAAATTACGGCGCATCGCTCGATTGGAAGATAAACGAGTGCCCCGTAAGCGTAATTAAAAACGACAAAGCCGTTGTCAATTCATACGGCGATTCTATTGCCATGTTCGTGTTTTCGCGTACCGGCGGCGAAGGAGGCGACCTTGCACGCGACATGGCGGCGTATTCGGGCAAATCGGGACAGCATTATCTCGAACCCGACAGCACCGAACTCGAAGTGATAAGGTATTTAAACGACACCTTCGATAACATAATACTTCTTGTTAATTGCAACAACGCGCCCGAACTCGGTTGGGTTAAAGAATTTAAAAACATTAAAGCGGTACTTAACTTTCCCGGAGCGGGAAGAACGGGTACGCGCGGGCTCGGCTACGTACTTACGGGACTCGATAAAGACGGCAACGAAATTTCGCCGTCCGGTCGGCTTGTGGATACGTTCGTGTACGATAACTTTTCGTCGCCCGCCATGCAGAACATGGGCGACTATGTTTACAGCGGCACAGACTATTATTACGTAAACTATGCCGAGGGCATTTACGTAGGTTACAAGTATTACGAAACCCGTTACGAAGACGCGGTTACGGGCAGGGACAACGTGGGAGATTACGACTATTCCGAAACGGTGACGTATCCGTTCGGCTACGGAATGTCGTATACGAACTTTAAGTGGTCGGATTATTCGGTGAGCGCGCCCGACTCCGACGGCAACATAAAAGTGTCGCTTACCGTAACCAACACGGGAAACCGCAAGGGTAAGGAAACGGTGCAGATTTACGTCGGCGCGCCTTATACCGAGGGCGGAACCGAAAAAGCGTCGGTTTCGCTTGTAGGGTTTAAAAAGACCGAATCTCTTACGCCCAACGTACCCACTCCCGTGGAAATAACCGTCAACTTAAAAGACTTTACTTCGTACGACGCTAATGACGCAAAAACCTATGTGCTCGATGCGGGAATTTATTACATCGCGGCGGCAAGCAACGCTCACGAGGCGATAAACAGCATACTGCTTAGTAAAGGCGTGGGCGCGGATAAATTGTCGGGTAGCGGAAACATCAATCTCGTAGGCGTATACGAGCAAGCCGAAACCGACGCAACCACGTATTCGGTAAGCGCGAATAACGTAGCAATAACAAACTTATTCGACGACGCGAGTTTATCCGACGGCAAATATCTTTCCCGCTCGAATTGGCGGGTAATGGATAACAACGGCTTACGGTACGGTACGCAGTCGAATAAGGCGAGCGGAGCGGAGATAGGCGGCAAGCAGTGGGCGCATGAAATTACGTCGCAGCTTAAAGCCAAGCTCGACTCGCGGTCTTCATTGAATCCCGCCGAGGGAACGGTGCCTAAGACTTATAAGTTCGGCGCGAAAAACGGCGTTGATTTAATCGACTTGCGCGGACTAAGCTACGACGACCCGCTGTGGCAAGACCTTTTGGACGAAATGACTCTTTCCGAACTTTCGCTTCTTATAGACGAGTGCGGCTACTGTTCGCCTCAGATGAAGTCGATTAACAAGCCCAAAGTAACCGACCTCGACGGGCCTGCGGGACTCAACCTCGTTGTAGGGCACGGCTCGGTTGATATAGGCGACGGGCTTAAATCGATGACGTGGCCGAGCGAATATATGCTTGCATGCACGTGGAACGAAGAACTCGCCGAAAAAATGGGCGACGGAGTGGGCGAAGACGGGCTTTACGGCGGAGTAGTAGGCTGGTACGGTCCGGGCATAAACATTCACAGAACTCCTTTTGCCGGCAGAAACTTCGAGTACTATTCCGAAGACAGTTATATAAGCGGCGTTTTGGGCGCGGCGGAAGTAAAGGGCGCGGCAAACAAAGGCATGTACGCATTTATAAAGCACTTTGCTTTGAACGACCAAGAAACGCACCGCGACCATTTGGGAATCGTTACGTGGGCGCAGGAACAGGCAATCCGCGAAATATATTTGCGTCCGTTCGAAAAGGCGATAGTGGGCAATACCGTTACCATTAAGTATAACGAGCCCGTTAAAGACGAAAACGGCGAAATAGTAAGCTATACCATGAAGACGGCTCAAGTGCCCGCGGCTTCGGCTGTTATGACGTCGTTTAACCGAATAGGCGCAACGTGGGCGGGCGGACATTACAACCTTATAACGGGCGTTCTGAGACGCGAGTGGGGCTTTAACGGCTTTGCGCTCACCGATTATGAGGTTGCGTCTTACATGTTCACCGAGCAGTGCATAGCGGCGGGCGGCGACGCAAAACTTAAAACAGTAGGACTTGCGGGAAACTTCTTGTTCCAATTCTCGCTTAAAGGCGACAAAGAAAGTCAAGGCTACGCGCGCGAGGCGGCGCACCATATTCTGTATACCGTTGTAAATTCCGCGGCAATGAACGGATTCGTTCACGGCGTAGAGTTTGTAAACGGATTCGCGTACTACAAAATAATAATCATTGTTTGGGATATTTTATCGGCGGCGGGAATCGGACTTCTTGTTTGGCTGCTGATTAAAAAAATCAAATACAAGGAAGTCAAAAAAGCGGATTAAATCCGCTTTTTTGCTTACTTTTTTGCTTATATAAACGGCTTGTTAATTCGTTGCCGCGGTTTCGTGCGGCAAAAAGGGCGGCAACGCGAAAAATACTTGCATTTATCACGTCCTTATTGTATAATAATATTATCAAAGTAAGGAGGTAAAGAATATGGAATTTTTATTGTCTTTATCGAAAAATGTTAAATACGGCATAATAATCGGCGCAGTCGTTTTAGTCGTGTTTATTTTAGTAATCGCAATTATCGTAATGCGCAACGGCTTGGTAACGCTTGACGCCTCGTGTGAAGAAGCATGGTCGGGAATCGACATATTCCTTAAAAAGCGTTACGACCTTATACCCAACCTTGTAGAAACGGTTAAGGGCTACGCCAAGCACGAAAACAGCACGCTCGAGAGCGTTATAGCCGCTCGTAACGCCGCCGTTGCCGCGCCCACCGCAAACGAGAAGATTGCGGCGGATAACGCGCTTAGCGGTACTCTTAAAAAGCTGTTCTCGTTAAAAGAGAATTATCCCGAACTTAAAGCAAGCACTCAGTTTATGAATCTTCAAAACCAGTTGCAAGCAATCGAAACCGATTTGAGCCAAGCGCGCAAATTCTACAACGGAAAGTGCAAGGCGTACAACGTAAAAATTCGTCAGTTTCCCTCTAACTTGGTTGCGGGCGGAATGAAACTTAAAAAACGCAACTACTTCGAGGTCGAAAACGAACTCGAACGTCAGAACGTAAGAGTAAGTTTTTAAGCAAACACCCACAAACGGGTCGGAAATTACTCCGACCTGTTTGGCATATTAAAGAAGATTTTTAAAGATAGGTATTTTTGTAAATGAAGAACCACATTAAAATCATTTTGTTGCTTGTTGTCGTAATGTGCTGTGCGCTATGTTTCGGCGCATGTTCGAGTGCGGCTGTTGTCAACGATGCTTACACCTCCTCCGACGTTGTCGACACCGGTTACAGCATAACCAATCTCGACGTTACAATCGATGCAAGCAAGGGCGACAGAAGCGCGCATATTACCGAAAAGTATTCGATTGTGTTGCGTGAGCAATCTCGGTTTATCGACCGTTATATTCCCATAAACAGCGGCGAGCAAGTGCGCAACATAAAGGTTTACGATATAAAGGGATTGTACAATAAGTTCACCGTCAGCCAAAACGGAAACAGCGCCGTTTGGGTTGCCGTGGGTAAAGACGGCTATCACGTAACGGGAACCGTAAGCTTTACGTTAGAGTACACAATCACTACTCCGCCGCACGCCGTTTATCCCGATGCGTTTGTAATAAACGCAATAGGTCAAGGTTGGAGTTGCGATATTCAGAATGCGCATGTAAAGGTGACGCTTCCCGCCGAAACGAACGAAACGCCTCGGTATTATTACGGCAAGTGGGGAGTGGATAATAACGCCGCCGAAATAGTAACGGTAGCGCCCGAGAGCGGACTAAGCGAATACGAATTCTCTCTTAAAGCCGACCGACCTTACGTTTGGATGCAATACTACGGCGACGAAGATTACAAAACTTCGCTATTCCCTTACGAGGGGCTTACTTTATATTACTTCTTGCCCGAAGGCGCGCTGAAAACGCCGTTTAACTACACAATGCTTTATATAATAATCGCGGGCTTGTTGCTTGCCGCAGTCATGGTTGTATTAAAGCTTACAATAGGTAAAAACGAGCCGCTTGCGCCCGTAACCAACTATTATCCGCCCAAGCACACCGATGCAAAAGATAAAGATTTGCCCATGGACCCCGTGGATATGGGATATTTAATAGACAACAAGTGCCAAGGAAGCGACGTGACCTCGCTTATATTCTACTTTGCAAGCAGAGGTTATTTGGAAATTATCGAACCCGAAAACAAGAAAAAGTCGAAAAACTTTACGCTTAAAAAGCTGTGCGATATTCCCAAAGGTGTGCCTGATTACCAACGCAGCTTTTTCAAAGGTCTGTTCAGTACGGGCGATGAAGTTACTACTTCGCAATTAACCAACCGCATGTATCGCTCGGTTCAAAGCGTGCAGACAAACATAACGGCAAAGTACAAGGGCAAACTGTACGACGGCAAAGCTCAAAAGACGGCTATGGCGGCGGGATTTGCTTTGCTATTGTTTGCGGTTCTCACGGTGTTTATCACCGGTCTTACGGTAAGCACAAAGTACATTAACTTATTCGGGCTTACCGCGCTTGCCCCCATTGTGGTTGCGGGAATCGGAATGTCTGTTGCAATGTATAGACTGCCGAAAATAGGCAAGGCGAAAAGCATAGCGATAATTGCCGTATTCTCTGTTTTAACCGCGGGTGCGTCGCTTATATTATTGCTTGCGATTTCGAATAATCTTCTTAACTTGCCGTGTAAGCTTGCGCTTTCGTCGGTCGTTACTCTTAACGGCATAATCATTGCGCTAATAGCGCGTCGCACCGAATATTACAATAAGGAACTCAACGAAGTACTCGGATTCAAAGACTTTTTAATGAGTGCCGAAAAGGACAAATTGGAAACGCTTTTGGAAGAAAATCCTCAGTACTATTACGATATTTTGCCGTATGCAAACGTGCTCGGGGTATCGGATATTTGGGAAGATAAGTTTAATGGCTTGACGCTCGAACCCCCGAGGTATTACCGAGGCGTCGGCGTATTCGACTTATTGTTGTTCAACAGCATGTATAGGCACAGTTACAACGCGTACTCGTCGGCGTCTACATCGCGCCCGAGTTCGTCGTCGCGCTCGGGCGGCGGCTTCGGCGGCGGAGGAGGCGGCGGATTTTCGGGCGGCGGCTTCGGCGGCGGAGGAGGCGGCAGACGCTGAGCCGTGCCGCTTACTTAAATAAACTCACACAAACAGGAAAGAGGAAATTGACGCAGAAAAACGGAAAAACGAAAATCGCGATAGTAGGGTTGGGGCTTATAGGCGGAAGTCTTGCGCTTGCGCTGAAAGAGCGTTATTACGTTATCGGCTGTTCGAAAAATCCGCAAACCGAACAGTACGCATTAAAATGCGGAATGGTTGACGAAATCCGCCCGATAAGTAAGCTGAAAGGGGTAGACTCGGTAATCGTTTGCACGCCGCTGAGCGTGCTTAAAGAAACTGTGCGCAAGGTTTACGCCGTTGTGGGCGACAGCGCGGTTATAACCGACGTAGGCAGCGTCAAAGGGCTTTTAAAAGGAGAAAAGGGGCGCATTGTAGGCGGTCATCCCATGGCGGGAACGGAAAACAGCGGTATCGCCGCGGCAAAACCGCACTTGTTCGAAAACGCATATTACTGCATAGTGCCGTATGAAAACAGCGCTCCCGCCGACGTGGAATTTGTGACCCGTATCGCAGCCGCGGTAAAGGCAAAGCCCGTCGCGCTTTCGGCAGAAGAACACGACCTTTTGGCGGCAAAGTACAGCCACATGCCGCACATGTGCGCATACGCTCTCAGCGAATCGGTTATAGGCGGCAATCTTTCGATTGCGGGAAGCGGATTTATGGACAGCACGCGCATAGCGTGTTCCGACCCCGAGTTTTGGACGGAGGTGTTCAGGCTTAACCGCTTAAACACTCTAACGGTACTCGATTCGTTTATGAGTGCGCTCGGCGATATGCGCGATAAGCTTGAATCCGAGGATTACGCGGGATTGCGCGAGCGGATAATTCGCGCGCGCGACAAGCGGGTAGAGCTGTCGGCGGCTCGCAATATCGAATCCGATTACGCGCTTACGGCAGACGTAAAAGACGAAGTGGGTAGCATAGGAGCGGTAACTGCGCTTCTCGTGCGCGGCGGCGTGAGCATAAAGAACATGAATATACTCAATTCGCGCGAGGGAGTGGGCGGTGCGCTCAGACTCGAATTTGCTTCGTTGCACGATTCGCAGATTGCACGCAGGATTCTGTCGGATGCGGGTTACTCGGTAAATTAACTGTTTCGGAGAAAAATATGAGATACTTAACAGCGGGAGAAAGTCACGGTAAAGGACTTACTGCAATACTCGAAGGATTTCCCTCTAACGTAGAAATAAGCGTCGAGCAGATAAACGCCGAATTGAAACGTCGTCAGGCGGGCTACGGCAGAGGCGGCAGAATGAAAATCGAGAGCGACTCGGTCGAAATACTGTCGGGCATGTTCGGGTCGGTTACTTTGGGAAGTCCCATAGCGTTTTTCATTAAAAACCGCGATTTCGAAAAATGGCGCGAATTTACCGACCCCGTTAGCGGGAATATAAGCGGCAAAACTCTTACTGCGGTGCGTCCCGCACATGCCGATTACACTGGGTGCGTTAAGTATGGATTCGATAACGCGCGTAAAGTGTTGGAGCGAGCGAGCGCGCGCGAAACTGCGGCGCGTGTGGGCGTGGGCGCAATTTGCAAGCAGTTGCTTTCAAAGCTCGGCATAACCGTTGGAAGCCATGTGGTGAATATTGCGGGCGCGGTAAGCGACGCATGCCCCAAGTCGGCGATAGGATTAAACGAGCTTGCGGATAAAAGCGAAGTGCGCTGTTTGGATGCAAATGCCGAAAAGGCAATGAAAGCCAAAATAGACGAATGTATATCCTCCGGCGACACTGCGGGCGGCGAAGTGGAAATAATAATAAGCGGCGTTCCCGCGGGAATAGGCAGTTACGTTCAGTACGACCGTAAGCTCGACGCGATTTTGTCGGCTCACGTAATGTCGGTGCAAGCGGTAAAATGCGTGTTGTTCGGCATGGGCGCGGACGTGGCAAACAAATTCGGTTCGGAAGTGCACGACGAAATGTATGTCGGCAAAACGCTCAGAAAAACAAACAACGCGGGCGGCATCGAAGGCGGAATGTCGAACGGCGAAAATATTGTTATCCGCGCCGCCGTAAAACCGATTCCCACGCTTATGCGTGGACTCGACACAATAGATATTGTAAGCGGCAAGCAGGTAAAATCGGCGCCCGAGCGTAGCGATTACTGCGCTGTTCCCGCGGCTGGCGTGGTAATAGAATCGGCGGTTGCTTTTGCGATTGCGGACGAGCTTATAAAGGTTGCGGGCGGCGATGACTTTAACGGCATATCAAGGGCGGTGAAAGCACTGCGCGAGAGGGCAACGCTATGACCAAAGACAAATGCGCCGATAATTCGGCGAAAAGCAACGAGCTTGTGTTTGTCGGAAGCGTCGGCGATTTGCTTGACTCGCTCGGCGAATCGGCGGACATAAGCAAGGTTTTTGCCGTTACCGATTCTACCGTTGCGCGTCTTTACCCGCAGATACTCCCCGAAAACACTTTTGTAATAAAAGCAGGCGAGGACAGCAAAACTTTCGCCGTTGCCGAAGATATATGCAGAGCAATGCTTAATGCGGGGCTTAACCGCGGAAGCGTTGCGGTGGGCATAGGCGGCGGAGTTGTAGGCGATATAACCGGATTCGCCGCGTCGGTATACATGCGCGGAATCGATTTCGTAAATATTCCCACAACCTTGCTCAGTCAGGTAGACAGTGCGATAGGCGGCAAAACGGGCGTGAATTTAGACGGCTATAAAAACATGATAGGCAGTTTCAAAATGCCGCGCCGCATAATCGTATGCCCCGAGTTTTTGAAAACTCTGCCCGAACGCGAATGGACTTGCGGTATGGGCGAACTGATAAAAACCGCTCTGCTCGACGGCGAAATTTACGAATACGTGAGCAAAAACCTGCAAAAGCTTAACTCACGCGACGCGGTTGCAACGCAAAAAGCGGTGACTATGGCGGCGGACTTTAAAAAGAAGATTACCGATTCCGACCCCTCCGAGCGCGGACTGCGCATGATTCTAAATCTCGGTCATACGGTTGGTCACGCGATTGAAAAGAGTGACAATCATAAGCTCAGTCACGGCGAATACGTAATGCTCGGCATGAAAATCGAGCTTGCCATGACCGAAAAATATAATAACGGCAACCCGCCGTTTGTGTGCGATGTTTGCGCAATGATTGACTCTGCGAGCTGTCCCGCACTGCCCGAAATCTCGGCGGCAGAAATTTGCCGCGCGGCAAAGGCGGATAAAAAAAATACCGACGGCGGTATAACCGTTATCGGATTAAAGCGTGCGGGCGAACCTTACGTAAAAAAATATTCCGAGTCGGAATTTTACGAAAGCTATGTTTCGGCGGTTTCGGCTCTTATCGAGAGAGGCGAATTGCGATGCGTCAAAGGGGATAGATTATGAGCGAAATAAAAATATCCCCGATAAAAAAATTCGTGCGCACGGTAAAATGTGCCGCGGATAAAAGCATTTCGCACCGCGCGTTAATGTTCAACTCGATAGCAAAGGGCGACAGCATTGTAAAAGGTCTGCTTTTGGGCGAGGACTGCCGCAATACGATTGAATGTATGCGCGCGCTCGGCGCACAGATTACCAATAACGGAAACATTGCTTATATAAAGGGAGCAAAGCAGCTATGCGGCGCAAATCTTTACGCGGGCAATTCCGGCACTACCATGCGGTTGCTGTGCGGCTTGCTTTGCGGCAGAAGCGGCGAGTGGACAATCTCGGGTGACGAAAGCTTGTCAGTTAGACCCATGGGGCGGGTGATAAACCCGCTTGCCGAAATGGGCGCAATCATACGGTCAAACGGCGGCAAAGCTCCGCTTAAAATCACGGGCGGCAAACTTCATGCGATAGATTACGAAATGCCCGTAGCGTCGGCGCAGGTAAAGAGCGCGATTATTTTAGCCGCGCTTAACGCCGAAGGAACCACGGTAATTCGCGAATCCGAGCCGTCGCGCGACCATACCGAAATCATGCTTGCGCATATGGGTGCGGATATTAAGTGCGGCAACGGAAAAATAACTCTTTCGGGCGGCAACCGACTTAACGCCGTAAACGTGGAAGTTCCGGCCGATATATCGAGCGCGGCGTTTCCGCTCGTACTCGGGCTTATCACGGGCGGCACGGTAACCGCGTTAAACGTGGGGCTTAATCCCACGCGAACTGGGATACTCGAAGTATTCGACCTTATAGGAGCGGATTACTCGGTAACCGACGTAACGAATATGTGCGGCGAAAAGGTGGGAAATATTACCGTTTCGGGGCTCGGGCAGGCAAAGCCGTTTAAAATCACGAAACAGATGATTCCGCGTCTTGTGGACGAAATCCCAGTGCTCGGAATCGCGGCTTGCTATCTTGGCGGCGACAGCGTAATTTCGGGCGCGGAAGAATTAAGAGTAAAAGAGAGCGACCGTATTGCCGCAACCGTGAACATGATTAACGCGTTCGGCGGGTGCGCGCAAGAGTCTGCCGACGGTATGATTATTCGCGGCGTCGGCAGGCTTAAAGGCGGCTGTACCTTCAATCCGAATTTCGACCACCGCATGGCAATGAGCGCGGCGGTTGCGGCGGCGGCAAGCGAGAGGGGCGCAACCGTTATGAATCACGAGTGCGCCGCAGTGAGCTATCCCGACTTTTACAAATTGTTCGAAGGCGGCAACTTATGAGCGTAAACGTAAAAAAATACTGTGTGCTCGGGCATAACATAGCATACTCGTTAAGTCCGAAACTGCACGGAATATTCTTTGAAGTTCTGCGCGAAAACGCCGAATATTCGGTTTGCGACGTCGAACCGCAAGAGCTTGAAAACACCGTTAAACGCCTTTTGCGCGACTTCGACGGATTTAACGTGACAAAACCTTATAAAGAGAGCGTTGCGCGCATTTTGGGCGGTACACAGCCCGTAAACACCGTTAAACGCGACGGCACGTTTACTTCAACCGACGCGGCGGGTTTTATAACCGATTATATAGAATTGTTCGGAGAGCCGTGCGGCAACGTGCTTTTACTCGGGGCGGGCGGCGCGGCAAAATCGGTTGCATCGGCACTCGGCGGGTACTCGGAATGTAACGTGTACGTTTACAACCGAACGTACGGCAAGGCGAAAGAACTGAGCGAGCTTTGCGGCGCAACCGCGTTGAAATCGCCTATCGGCAAATTCGATTCGGTGATTAACTGCACGAGTTTGGGACTTTGCGGCGAGCAAGCCGCGCCCGACGAGCTCGACTTAAAAGGAGTGAAATTCGCCTACGATTTGATATATTCTCCGCCCATAACTCCGTTTATCGAAAAGGCGCGCGCGGCGGGGGCAAAGACAGCGTGCGGCATAGGCATGCTTATACATCAGGCGATAGCGGCGCAGGAATTTTGGCGCGGCGAAAAATTCGCCGAAACGCAAAAAACAAAGCTGTACAATGCGGCGAAAGAAAAAATAATTCAAGGAAGTGAAGTATGAGCGCGAAAAAGATTTTTATCGTAAACGGACCTAACCTCGATATGCTCGGCAAGCGCGAACCCGAAATTTACGGTACGCTTACGCTTGCGCAAATAAAAGACGCAACGGTTAGCGCGGCAAAAAAATACGGGTACGAGGCGGAGTTCGTTCAATCTAACGGCGAGGGCGAAATAGTGGATATTCTGCACCGCGCCTACGCAGATGCGGCGGCCGTTATAATAAACGCGGGCGCGTATACGCATTACAGTTACGCAATAGCCGACGCGGTTAAAATGCTTTGTTGCCCCGTTATCGAATTGCATTTATCAAACGTGTTTGCGCGCGAAGAATTCAGGCACGGCTCGGTGATTTCGCCGTATGCAACCGCCGTTATATGCGGCGCGGGAGCTTACGGCTACAATTTGGCGATTGAGTGCGCCGCCGATAAAATAAAAAATGCAAAGTAAAAGCATTGCGCTTATCGGCATGCCTGGGGCGGGAAAATCGGTTGTTGGAGAAACGCTTGCGCGGCTTCTCGGATTCGGGTTTACCGACACCGATTCCGTAATAGAGTCGTGCGAAAAAGCGAGCGTAACCGAGATTTTCGCAAAGCGCGGCGAAGAATATTTCAGAGCCGCCGAAAGCCGCGTAATAGCCGAGTGCTGTGCGGAAAAAAACAAGGTGATTTCCACGGGCGGCGGCGCGGTTATGAATCCGCATAACGCGAAAGTCTTACGTGATAACTGTTTTACCGTGTATCTCGCCGCATCGCAAGGCACGCTGTGCGCACGCGTAGGAAAGGGCGAAAGCCGCCCTTTGCTTAGCGGAAATGCGGAAAACGGAATTGCGGAGCTTTTGAAAGCGCGCGAACGGGTTTACAACGAGTGTGCGCACACGGTTATAAAAACCGATGCGCTAACCGTACGAAAAATAAGCGAGATAATTTGTAAGAGGTATAAATTATGGATATTACAAAATTGAAAAGCGGCACTGACGTGCGCGGAGTCGCAAGCGGCAACGGCGAAATTCAGCTCACCGACGAAGCGGTGTTCGACATAGTTAATGCCTTCGTTGTTTGGCTTGCCGAAAAGGCGGGTAAACCCGACGTTAAAATTGCGATAGGACACGATTCGCGCGTTTCGGCAGAGCGCATAAGCGCGGCGGCGATAGACGCGTTAAAGCAATCGGGAACGGAAATTTACATTTGCGGTCTTTGCTCTACTCCCGCAATGTTCATGATGACGAAGTTCGACACCGTGAACGCAGACGGAAGTATTATGATTACCGCAAGTCACATGCCGTCCGACATGAACGGACTTAAATTCTTTACGCGCGACGGCGGCTTGAACGGAAGCGATATAACGGATATTCTCGCTATGGCGGCGGAAAAGCGCAGACGCAAGGGAAATGTCACGCGCAGTTATACGCGCGATTTTATGCAGCTTTACTGCAACCACCTTGTGGATTTTGTGCGCCGCAGCACCGGCACCGATTGGCCGCTTAACGGATTTAAGATTGTGGTAGACGCGGGCAACGGCGCGGGCGGATTTTACGCCGAGCGCGTCCTTAAACCTTTGGGTGCGTCGACCGAGGGTTCGCAGTTTCTGGAACCGGACGGAAGATTTCCCAATCACATACCCAACCCCGAGGACAAAGAGGCAATGAAAAGCATAGCCCGTTGCGTAACCGCAAACAGCGCGGATTTGGGCATAATTTTCGATACCGACGTAGACCGCGCGGCAATAGTAAGCTCCGACGGCACCGAGATTAACCGTAACCGTCTTATAGCTCTTGCCGCCGATATAGTATTAAGCGAAAACCCCGGAGCGGCAATAGTTACCGACAGCGTTACAAGCGACGGACTCGGCAAGTTCATAGCCAAGCGAGGCGGCGTTCATCACCGTTTCAAGCGCGGATACCGTAACGTAATCGACGAAGCCATGCGTCTTAACCGCGAGGGCAAAAACGCGCCTTTGGCAATGGAAACGAGCGGACATGCGGCGTTTAAAGAAAATTATTTTTTGGACGACGGCGCATATCTCGTAACCCGCTTAATCATTAAAGCGGCACAGCTACGCGCACGCAATCAGGACCTTAAAAGTCTTATTTCCGACCTCGAAGTTCCGCAGGAAGAAAGAGAAGTGCGCATAAAGCTCGGCGGCGAAGATTGGGCGCAGTACGGCAACGCGATTATAGATAAGCTCACCGAGTTCTGTAAGTCGTGCAATAATATAAGAATCGCCCCCGACAATCACGAGGGGATTCGAGCAAACGTAGACTACGCGGGCGGGTGGTTTTTGCTGAGAATGAGCGTGCACGACCCCGTTATGGTGCTTAATATCGAAACCGAACGCTACGGCGGGATTCAGCTTATAGCACGCTTTTTACATGCGTTTTTATCGTCTTTTACGGGCGTGGACGTAGCCGAACTGAAAATACTTATATAGCTTGTTGAAAATATGAGTATTGACATTACGGGGATTTTTTGGTAGAATATAAACTATGTATCAGTATAATTTTACCGACTTTGCCCGCGAGGGCGAACAAATAACGATTAACGAATCGGTTTATATTCGTGGCATGTTGCCCGAGCATACTCATAATTTCCTCGAAATATTTTACGTAATCGAGGGGAGGGGTGTTCATGTTATAAACGGACACGAACTGCCCGTGCAGGCAGGCGAGCTCGTGGTTTTGGGTTACGGCGCGAATCACACGTTTTTCCCCGACGAAGGCGAAACCTTAAAATGGATTAACATAGATTTCGTGCCCGAATTTATCGACGGCAGTATGATTAACGAATATAACGCCAACGAGATTATAAAGCTGTCGGTTTTTCGGAATCTGTTTTTCAATCCGCACAACATTACGTTTTTGCAACTTAGCGACAAAGACGGCAATTACGGTGCGCTTATACGGCTTATGTGCGACGAGTACACGCGGCACCGTTACGGTTGCATAGGCTGTTTAAAACATTATCTTATAATACTTCTTACGAAAGTTTTTTGCGACAACATGAAAACCAAACGCGATTCCGACGCGCGTTGGCTGTTGCAGACCGTTCTCGACGAAATTTCCGAAAGCATTGCCGAGGACGGCGCGCTTTCGGTTTCGCTCGAAAAATTCGCTCAAAAAGTTTATATGAGTCCCAAAAGCTTTTCACGCCTTTTCAGGCAGAAAATAGGGGTGGGATTTTCGCACTACGTTCAGCAGAAGCGAATAGAAAAAAGCTGTAAGCTTTTATCCGAAACCGACATGCCGATAACGTCGGTTATGATTGAAGTGGGATACTGCGACGCTAAAACCTTTTATCAGCTTTTCAAGCGGGTTATGGGCATAACGCCTATGCAGTACCGAACGAAAATGCGCGAAAAAGGGCAGACGCCCGATACAACTTAATACCGTTTTCCGCATTGCCTTTGGAAATATTTTCCAAAGGTTTTTTTGTGGATTTTTCCCAACGGATTGCGGAAAATGCCCATTGAATACGCGCTTATTATAATGTTATAATAAATTTGCAAAGTAAGTTAATACGTAAAAAAGAAAAACAAACATATCGGAGGCAAAAATGAAGAGTATCAAAAGAATGGCTGTGTGCCTGTTGGCGGTTGTGCTTATGCTTTCGCTCGCGGCTTGCGGCGGAGGCGGTTTGTTCGGCGGAAAAAACCGCAAAAACGTGTTCAGAGTGGGAATCGACGAGAATACCGAAGAAAACGCCATGATGCAAAGTCTTATAGCGGGATTCAAAAAGGCGAATCCCGACGTTACAATCGAATTTTCGGTGGAATCGTACAGCGGAAATTACAGCGACAAACTTGTGTCGCAGGCGTCGAGCGGCGAGCTGCCCGATTTGTTCTTTACTCTCGATTCGCTTGTAGGTTATTTCGCATCCACAAAAATCACGGTGGATTTAAGCGAATACTTCGAACAGTATAACTTTTCGACCGACCTCATATACGAGGACGTTGCAAAAGTGGGAATGGTGGGAAACGAGGTGCATATGCTCGGACGAGAGTATTCGCAAGTAGTAATGTATTACAACAAGGCGATATTCGACGATGCGGGGCAAAGCTATCCTACCGACGATTGGACATGGGACGACGCGGTAGCCGCAGCAAGAAACATAACTTTAACCGATAACGACGGCACTGTGCTGAGAGCGGGAATCGACATGCGTCTTAATTGGCCGGTTACAATGCTTCAATACTTCGAGGGAAACGGCGGTAAACTGTTTAACGCCGAAGGCACTGCGGGCGCGATAAACGAAAACGCACGTCAGGCTTACGTGGAATTGCGCGACCTTACGCGCGAGGGCGTGATACTCGATACTTTCGGCAACACCGGACTTTCGTTTACGGGCGGCAACGTGGGCATGTACTTCGGAGTGCGCAGCGATGCGGCAACGGTGAACAAATCGCTTTCTTCGTGGGACGTTGTGCACGTGCCCGCGTTCGAAAACAACGTGGTGGCGCTCGGCGCAAGCGGATATTCGGTTTCGGCACTCGGACAGCACAAAGACGTTGCGGTACGCTTTCTGTTTTACATAATGAGCGAGGAAGGACAGACGATTCTCGCAAAAAGCGGCAATGTTGTGCCTGCGCTCAAATCGCTTGCCGACAGCAGCGATTGGATTAACTACCCTAAGACGGGAATAAATTATTCCGCGTTTTTACAGGAAGAATCCGTACAAAAAGTGTATCCCATTTCAAGCTATATGAATAAGCCGCAAAACGCAACCATGCTTACCGACGCCTTAAACAAGCAGGTTACAAGCATGATACTTTCGTCGAAAGGCTCGATAAGCGCGGCAACGTGGAGCGCTTACGAGCAGGCGCTTACCACCGCAATGAAATAATTCGAAGGATGAAAATTTTGCTCAGCGATAAAACAAAAGTCAAAATAAGGCGTACCGTTACGGGCTATGTGTTTTTACTGCCCGTAATAATAGGACTTGCGCTGTTCACCGTTCTGCCGCTTGTAAAGTCCTTTTATTACAGCTTTACCGAATACAACAATATAACTCCGCCCGACTTTATAGGATTTTCTAACTATAAGGAAATGTGGAGTCAGATGTTTTTTACAAAGTCGATAATAAACACGTTTGTATTCGCATTTGTATCGGTGCCGCTCGGTCTGTTCTGTTCGTTCTTTTTGGCACTCGCGCTAAGCGCAAAGCTTAAAGGAATAAAGGCGTTCCGCGCACTTTTTTATCTGCCCGTTATACTTCCCGCGGTTGCGTCGGGCGTGTTGGTAACCGACCTGTTCAGCTACACTTACGGCATTTACAACCGTATACTTATGGCGTTCGGACTCGGGCGGTTTGCCTTCTTTACGTCGGAAAAAACCGCAATGATGTCGCTTATAATTTACAATCTGTGGGGCATGGGTTCGTCTATGCTCATATGGCTTGCGGGCTTCCGCTCGGTTAGCGACACGTATTACGAAGTAGCCAAAATCGAGGGCGGCGGTGCGGTGTGGACTCTTTTGCACGTTACTATTCCCATGACCACGCCTACCATATTTTACAATCTCGTAATGGGAATTATAAACTCGTTGCAGGTGTTCACGCCCGTATACGTAATCACTTCGGGCGGACCTAACGGGGCAACGAGCACGCTTGCGTACATGATTTACACATTCGGCATGTCGTACCGAAAAATGGGACTTGCAAGCGCAATGGCGTGGTTTTTATTTGTGATTATAATGATTCTCACTCTTTTGGTGTACAAAACAAACAAGTGGGTTTATTACGAAGGAGGCAAGGACTGATGACTTCTTCGGTTAAACGCAAGCGCAGAATATTTGCGGCGACGGTTTATTTGGTGCTTATAATACTTGCGGTAATATTCTGCTTTCCCATATTCATGTTGCTTTCGCGCAGTTTAATGACTACGATAGAATCCACGGTTGTGCCCGCAAGATTTTTCCCGAAAGTGATTCAGTGGCACAATTACGTCGATATATTCAAAGCGGTGGGAGAGCTCGACGGCGTTTCGTATTGGTGGCTTTGGTTCAAAAACACCGTTGTGCTCGAAGTAATGATAATTGCGGGAACGGTTCTCAGCTCGGTATGGGTGGCATACGGCTTTACGAGAATTAAATTTCCGGGACGTAACATTGTGTTTGCCATTGTAATTGGAACAATGATGATACCGTCTACGGTAACAATGATTCCGCTTTATACTATATTCGCCGACCTTAACTGGCTTAACACGCTTCATCCGCTTATATGGCCCATGTGGTGCGGCGGCGGTGCGGTGAACATATTTTTGGTGGTACAGTTTTTGCGGACTCTGCCGCGCGAGCTGAACGAAAGCGCGCGAATAGACGGAGCAAGCGAATTTCGCACGTTTTTCAGGATTATATTGCCCGCCTCGGTTCCCATTTTAACTGCGGTAGGCGTAGGCGCGTTCGTGGGCGTGTGGAACGACCTTGTAAACCCGCTTTTGTACCTTAACACAAAAGATATGTGGACTCTCGCGCTCGGCGTAAGCTCGCTTAACGTAAACGTAAGCTCGATAGGCGGAATCCCTTATGTGTTTGCGGCTTGCGTGATATTCTCCCTGCCGCCCGTAATACTCTTTACGGCGGCGCAGAAGTACTTTATAGACAGTGTTGTAATGAGCGGAATAAAAGGATAGCTATATGAAAGAAATTACTGATTACAAAAACAAAGTAAACGGATGTTGGCTCGGTAAATGTATAGGCGGCAACATAGGCGCGCCTTACGAGGGCATGAAGCAACGGATGAATTTAAAGTATTCGCCCGCATTCATGGAAAACATGTTGCCCAACGATGACCTCGATTTACAGATACTGTGGCTCGATTTGTTGGAAGAAAAGGGAATAAACGCAACTGCGGCGGATTATGCCGTTGCCTTTAACAAAAACTGCGACTACGCGCCGGGCGAATACGCGTTTTTCAAAAAGAATTACCGTAAAGGCATTATGCCGCCTCTTTCGGGTATGTTTAACAACGAGTATTTCAGCAACGGAATGGGCGCGCCAATACGCAGCGAGCTTTGGGCTTGTTTGTATCCGTGCGACCCCGATTCCGCCGCGGCGCGAGCCGAAACCGACGCAACGGTAGACCACTGCAAGGGCGGCGATTCGGTTTACGGCGAAATATTTTTGGCAACTCTCGAAAGCCTTTGCTTTTCGGGCGGAGAGATAACCGACCTTATAAGCAAAGCGCTTGCGTATCTGCCGTCGAGCAGTAAGCTTTTCGGCGCAATATCCGACGTGCTCCGTTACAGGCGCGAAAACCTCGGCATAAACGCGATAATCGACCGCATAATACGCGACTACGGGCACAGCGAATCGGCAATGGTGCATCAGAACATAGCCATTATAACAGCCGCGCTCGTGTGCTACTCAGACAGCTTTACCGAGGCGGTTATGGCGGCGGTAAACTGCGGATTCGATACCGACTGCACGGGCGCAACCGTGGGCGCGATTATGGGAATACTGCTCGGCGGCAGTGCCGTTTCCGAAATTTGCGGCGTTAAAGACGCAACCTATAAGCTCGGGATTCGTTCGCCGCGCACCGATTACAGCGTAAGCGCGCTTACCGATTCGGTTTGCCGTATGCGCGAAAAAATCGAAAACAGTGCCGACGCGTGCAGTTACTTCGACGTAACGCAAGAAGGAACTCCCGCAATCGGATTCGGCGAAAAGTGTGAAATTACGCTTAAAATCCGCTCGCCGCACGCCGTAAAAAAAGCGAAAATAACTCTCGGCATAAATCCGCCCGCCGTGCTCGACAAATCGGATTTCACTCTCGATTTCTCCGCGGGTGAAGAAAAGACCGTAAAAGTTACCGCAAGCATAATAAGCGGAAACGATATTCTGCCCGAATCGTTGCCGGGGGCAGTGAAACTGAACGGCAACGAAATAGGCAGATTCGGATTAAGCGGCAAACGTCGTTGGAAAGTCTGCGGCCCGTATTGGAAGAACAACGTAAAAGTACCGCCTCTCGGCGAGGGCGAAAGCTATTGGAAATACATACCCGGCGAGGGCGACGACTTTATGGATACTTTGCGGTTCTTCCACATTGCTTCGCTACCCGACGAGTCGGAGGCGTTGAACGCCGCAACTCTCGGCAAGCTTCCCGCGGATTACATGATAATCGATACGTCGGAGGACATAGTGCGTTTAAACGACTGCACTGGCTTTAAAGGCAATTCGGCGTATTTGTTCAGTACCGATTTTTACGTTGAAAACGATTGCACGGTGGGACTTCAAATAGGGCGCAACACTCCGATAAAAGTTTGGCTAAACGGAGCGTTTATAGCCTCGCGCGAGGGCAACGAAATGTTTTATCACGAGAGCATACACAAGCTTAGCGTAAACTTGCACAAAGGCATTAACACGCTTAAATTCATGGTGGTTAAAAACAGCGACGACACGCGTTTTTCGTATCAATTTCTGTCAAGCGGGGTTTGTTCCGACCACGTTATGTTTTCTACGGTAAACTCCGAGGCGTAAAAGGGAGGAACGATGACACACGCAAAATTAAGATTAAAGCTTATTGCGGCGGCAGCGGTGCTTATGCTCGCGATTGCGGCGGCAGGCGTTGCCGGCGTTACGGCTTTTGCGGCGGAGAGCAAAATTTCGCTTGCAATCGAGTCGTATTCGGGCGAGTGGCAGGCAGACCCAAACAACCCGAGTCTTACGCGTCCGCAAAACGCAATCGACGGAAACGCGGGGACTTCATGGTACTGTCAGTGGGGCTGTGCCGATAACCGTTACGGCGACTTGCCGAATATGATTCTTTCGTTCGGCGGCGTAAAAACGGTATGCAGAGTAGAAGTTACGGTTTCAACCGATTTTATACCGCAAGATATACTTATCGAGCTCGGAAGCGACGGCGCCTGGGCGGAAGCGGGGCGGTTTTCGGGCATCGAAGCGTCGGAAAAAGTCATATGTCACGTGCCCAATCAGTGCGCGGATAAACTGCGCGTTACCGTTATGGAAAAGAGCGCGCCCGATAATAACGGCTTTTCGCTTTGCAAAATAGCCGAAATAGAGGCATATGCAACAACCGCAGAGGCAGTAAACGGACTTGCCTTGTACACCGACGTCACCGCAGGCGGTACGGTTATATGCTCGTCGGATGCGCAAAACGCCGACGCATTAGCCGACGGATTACTGTCGGAATCAGGGGGAAACAACGGTACGGTAACAACCAAATACTACACCGATTACGCGACCGATTATAGCGAGTGCGACGCAGTTATCGGTTACTCTTTCGCTCGGGCAAAAGAGATAGGCAAAATTTCGCTTTACGCGGCGAGCAAGCAGAATGTTATTTACGGGTTCCCGCGCGACTTTGCGGTTGTGTTTTCGCCAGACGGAAATTCGTGGTACGTAGTGCCTCATCAGGCTTATTTCGGCTATACGCCTACGGGCGGCGAAAACGCGTTTGCTTTCGATAATAAGATTTCGGCAAAGGCGATAGGAATAAAAGTGCTTGACAAGTCGCGCGCTTTAAACGGCGGCTACTCGGTTTCGCTTGCCGAAATGCGCGTGTACTCGTCGCCGCTGTCGGGCGACGCATACGTGCCCGAGCCGAACGATATTGCCGATTCGTCGGTAATTACATTAACCCCTATACCAAATATCAATATAAGCGAATCGGATAGCGCGGACATAGACTTGTCGGAACACTTTGCGTGCGATGCCGGCGAGCTTACGTATTCGCTGAGCGGAGCAGGCGAAATCAAAAACGGCAGGTATACCGCGTCTGCCGACAAGCTCGGCGCGGGGCGTTATACCGTTACGGTAACCGCGCGGCTGAACGACTTTTGCATGAAGCAGGCAAACTTCACTCTTACGGTGCAGTCCGATTTGAAAATGTACGTAACCGCCGTGTCCGACAGTGTGACGCGTTCCGCATATGCCGCACGCGAGTTTGACGTGAATCTTGTGGAACTGTTCCGTTACAGCGGTGCCGAAAGCCTTGTGTTTGCGGCTTCTTACGGAACGATAAACGGCAGTACTCTTACTTTAAGGTACGAAACGAGCGGAAACTATACGGTAAACGTAGAGTGTTATCCCGTTTCCGACCGTAGCATGGGCGCGAGCGTTAATTTGAATCTTACCGTAAACAAGGGCGGCATAAATCTTTCGCCTCTTACCGTGGAAAGCTCCGAATACGCAAATCCGCTCGGCGTGTTCGTTATATGCGGATGCGTTGCGGGAGGATTGTCGGTTGCGGGGCTTATAACGCTTGTCATACTTCTTAAAAGGAGAAAAACTGTATGAAAAAAAGAGCTTTTGCTTTTGTGATTGCGCTTGCATTTGTGTTCGCCTTGTGCGGGTGCGGCTCTGCGGTTGCGAGTAAAACAACAAGTGTAATTAAGCTTGCGTCGGCGCGTTCGTCGGATTTCACGCTTTCGGTTTCGTCTACTCTCAACGACCCGAGCCTTGACGTAAAAAGCGAATATCTTACCGACGGCGATATAAAAACTCTTTGGTACAGTCAGTGGGCGGACGAAAAGAACCCCGAATGCAACGAGTGGATTCTTCTTGATTTCGGAAGCGTTAAAAAGGTTGAAAGCATAACGCTTACGCCCAATGAAAGCCACATTTGCTTTCCTTCGGATTTTACAATCGGATGGGGAGTGACGGGCGACGTTTTTCCCGCAATCGAAAACGGAGCTTATACGAATTACGCTTTGTCTTCGGAATCGGGCGAAACTTTTACGGTGAACACGGTTACGCGCTTTATCAGAATTTATGTCACGAGGCGCACCGCCAATAAAGACGGCAATTACCTTGTGTCGCTTTCCGAGGTGTCGGCGTCATCGCGCAGTGCAACCGCCGTCGAAATCGAAAACGCTGTACGCGCCGATTCCGAGATAGTGCGTCGCCCCGTAGAGGACGACCCCGTAATACCGTCGGCGGCAACCGCATCGAGTTCGCTCGATGAAGTGGAAGGAACGTCGGGTTGGGCGGTGGCAAACATAAACGACGGCTCGGTTGCAACTCAGTGGTGCGCCGAATGGGGAAGCGGAATTACCGACGAAAACTGCGAGGAGTGGATAGTGCTTACGTTTGCCGCTCCGCAGTACGTGCGCGGCGTAACGATACGTTCACAGCAATCGGAGCATTACGGGTTTCCCAAAGCGTTTGATTTTCAGTGGACGCTCGACGGCGAAAATTTCTTTTCGGTAAAGGGCGCGTCTTACACCGACGAACCGACCGATAACACCCTTCACATAAAAGTGTTCGATACCCCCGTAACCGCAACGGCAATCCGCATGAACATAACCGCCTCGTATTCCGATACCGTAGGCAATTACATACCTCAGCTTGCCGAATTGCAGGCGCACGGGCGTACGGCAACCGAGTCGGAAATAACCGCGGCAACAGCCGAGTTCAACAAACTTGCGGGCGCTCTGCAACCCGCGGCGGCTCGCGTGAAAGGCATGGGCGCGATAAGCGCGGCGGGCGGAGTCATGCTTGCTTTTTCGGTGGTTTTATTCGGCGTGGCGGCGGGATTACTCATTGTTTTGCTCGCTGGGCGTAAAAATACCCGTGCCGCAATTAAAGACGCGCAAAATGCAAATGCAGGCGTTACATGCGAAACCGCCGTTTCCGAAAACGCGGAAGAAGAAAAAGGAGAACTTAAATGAGTGCAAAAACAAAAACGCTTGTAATGTGGATTTGCTGTGCGCTTTGCCTTGCTGTTGCAACGGGTTTGCTTTGCGGATTTTTTGCGGTAAACGGACGGATTAAGCGAGGCAGAACTTATACGGTTTCGGCAACGGTGCATGAGGGCACTACCGTTTACGTGCCGAAAAGCGGCGGCGGTTACCGTTACGGACCTACCATGATGTACAACGAAAGCGGAGTGCTCGAAGCGTGGTTTTCGTCGCTCCCCGAAAGTCCGCAGTACTCTTATTGTTGGGACGTTCTTACTTACCGTTCGACTTCCGATTACGGCGAGCATTGGTCAAACGAATATGTGAGTATTGCGCCGCTTAACGGCACCGAAGAAGCGTTTTCGGTTTGCGACCCGGCGGTAATATTCATGGACGGATTCTACTACATGTTTTACACCTCTACCATAGAGGGACAGGGGCGTTACAACAACGTATACTGCGCGCGTTCGGTTTCGCCCGACGGCGATTGGCAAAGGTGGAACGGCTCGGGTTGGGGCGGCACCGTTGTTAAGCCCGTTGTGGTTTACGGTTCCGATGCCGAGCATTACGGCATAGGCGAGCCGAGCGTGGTAATAGTAGACGGCAAACTGTATCTTTACTACACGTACAAAGGCGTGCTCGGGAACGGTCAAACAGTCAATCAGACCCGACTTACGATAGGCGAAGCAAACGAGAATTTTCCGCTCACTCTTTCGGAGTACGGAGTGGTGGTGGGCGACAAACCGAGCGACGAAGATTCGCTCGACGTTAAGTATGCCGAAGATTACAACGTGTTTATAGGCGTTACAACCGATAAGCGCATGAGCTACCGTTCGCGTATAAAAATGTATTGGTCTTACGACGGCAAGAATTTCAAAGAAGCGGAGGTGAACGATACCGCCGCCAAAAAGTACAGCCACAACATAGGAATCACGGGCGACGGAAGCGGACACATAAAGCTTGACGAGCCGCAGTTTATTTGCTACGCATACAGCGAGGGCGGATTTTCGTGGGGTAATTGGAACACCGAATTTCAGCAGATAACTTTTTCGGTAAAAGAAATTTACGATTCCGACAAAGCGGCGAACCGACGCATTACGCGCGAACCCGACTTCGAGGGCGGCAAAGCTCCTCCCGCTTGGGCAATGACCGAGGCAAGCGCGTACCGCACGGCTTACGACGCAATCGACGGCGACCGCACTACGTTTTATTCGTCGGTAGGACACAACGTAACGGGAATAAACGATTATCAGTCGGGCAGGTGGTATAACGAATCGCTCGCGATTAAATCGAACGGAAGCGCAAGAGCAATGATAATATCGCCGCGACTGAACAACGGCAACGGCGTTTACGGATTCCCCAAAGCGTTTTCCATTCAGTGTTCCGACGACGGAGTAATTTGGCGCACGGTAAAAAGTTATTCCGATTACACGGTGGAAAACGACAGCCCCGTAACTTTTTCGTTCGGCAAAAAGGTTAAAGCCAAATATTTCAGAATTTTGGCAACCGAACTGAGTCAAGACGAATTCGGAACATACATTTTGCAGATTTCCGAAATAAAGCTTAAAAAGTAAGTTGGGTTTACGCTTGATTTTCAAGGCTATGTATAAAAAGTGATAAAGGATAAAATTCAGGAGGTTTAATGATGAAAACAAATTCCAAAAAGTTTATTACGGCTTATGCCGTAATCGCGCTTGTGCTTTGCCTTGCGCTTGCCGCGGTGTTTTTGCCCGTATCCGTCGATTCGGCAAAAGCCGACGGAACAGCCGAGATAACGTACAATAACTATCTGCCCGCCGCCGCGCCGGTTTTCGATAAGGCCGGCGGAGTGTATTATTCCGACGACGTAAACGGCGAAAACGTGACGTGGGGCAACGGTTCGTCGGCACGGCTCGGCAGTGTCGAAATTACCACCGCCGAGGATGGCGCGGATATTTACTATACGCTCGACGGCTCCGTGCCCACAACCGCAAGCACAAAATATTCGGGGGGGGGTCTTACTTTAAATAAAGGCGCTCACCGCGTGCGTGCAGTTGCCTACAAAAACGGTAAATATTCCGACGTAACCGAAAAAGTTTACGTAATAGGCAGCGAGAACTATGCGCACGTTTCCGAGTTGTCGCTCTCTACGGGCAGAACCGACGAAACTTTTGTAAATGTTCACGGCGGTCAGAGTTTTACTTTCGAGCAAGCAAAGGAAGTGGTTATAGGCACCGTTTGCGGAAGCGGAAATCGCTCTACCGTTTGTTTCTCTTGTGAATATATTCAGCTCGATTTGGGCGAGGCAAAAGCCGTAAATTACGTTACGTTCGCATCTTTTTGGGATTTTCTCGACATAGGCGACAAGGTTTGGATGAACAGAATAGAAATAGGCGACGGAGAGTCGTTTACCGAGTTTTGGAGTGCCTCAGTAGGTTCTACTCCGCTTACAAGTTCGGGATACGTTACCGAAAATACGCCCAAAAACGGTCAGACGCCCATGAGCTTGACAGTATTTTCCGATAATGCCGTTACGGGTAGATATATTCGCTTTTACAACAAGAAATCGGACGGAATAGGCGATTTACATACGCAGTTCATTACCGCGGCGTATGTCGAAACCAAACCCGAAGAAGTTTCCGCCGAAGCGGTTGTAAAGCCCGTGCCTATGCCGGAAGAAACCGAAGTAATAAAAACGTACACGGCACACGTATCTAAATCGCAAATAATACAAGACCTTTCGGAGGAATTTAAAATAAACGTGGGCGGCAGTAAAACCGCGCTTACTTGGGATAGCTCCGACTTCGTTGCCGATACGGATGGTACGTATACCTTTACGGGGACTCTCGCGTCTGTGCCGCAAGGCTATACGGATTTATACAAAGTGGCGGTTAATGCTACCGTAACGGTAAAAAGCGTAAACGATTTGACATACAACGTAGAAACCGAAAAGTTCAATAACTTTATCGCCGAAGCCGCACCCGTATTCGGTAAAAAGAGCGGCATGTATTATTCGGACGATGCAAACGGCGAAAACGTAACGTGGGGCGACGGCTCGTCGGCACGCCTCGGAAACGTAGAAATTACCACCGCCGCCGAAGATGCGAAAATTTACTATACGCTCGACGGTTCCGTTCCAACAAACAAAAGCACCGAATACACCGCGCCGCTCACGTTCGGGCAAGGCGCACATACGGTAAGAGCGGTTGCATATAAAGACGGAAAATACTCCGAGGTGAGCAAAGCCGTTTATTACGTGGGAAGCGAAAACTACATGAACAGCGGAGCGACTCTTACCGGCAACGACGGTTGGAATAAGGCGGTAGGACAGCTTACGGGATTCGGCGGCGGTGATTTCGGAATACTTCAAGGTTGCGTAGTGGGAACGGAGCAAAACAATCTTTACGGACGTTACGGGCGCATATTCACCGATGCGGTAGCGGGTTCGGGAAGCACGGGTTTCGAATATCTGCAAGTAACGCTCTCACGGCCGCAAAAAATAAATCAGCTTACTTTTAACTCTTATCTGCCTTACAGCCATGACGCTCCATCAAGCGATCTTGTTTATTGGATGGAACTCGGTAAAATAGAAATAGGCGACGAAACCGGAGGTTTTAAAACCGTATGGACTAACGGCGGCGATACCTACGGCAAAGACGGCTACGTTGACGAAAATTCCGCGCTTATAGGCGGCAACGTAATGAACCTGACTATTTTCCTCGACGAAGCCGTAACGGGGCAGTGTATCCGCTATTATCCTACGAAAAACGCTCTCGGCATAAACTATGTAACGGCGGCGTACTTCGAAACCACTCCCGCCGAGTACGACGGCGACGTAAAGCAATATCTTCCGTCTTATTCGGGCGAAAGCGTGCGCAAGGCGTATAACACCGAAAAAACATCGCTCGAAATATTAAGCGATTTGAATACGGAACATGCGTCTGCGTCGTTCGGCGGCAATAACTATCGGCTCGAATGGTACGCGCCTTCCGACTTCGACGGCGTGTACGGCGGCACGTTTACGTTTATAGGTCTTCCGCAAGGGATTCCCGAAAGCATAACCGACCTTTACAACGTCGCGCTTGTAGCCGAAGTTTCCGTTCCCGTTAAAACGAATCCCACAAAGTTGCAGGCTTATATAAACGGCTTAAATGTTCAGCCGCAGGATAAATACACTTCGTCGTCGTGGGCGACGTACAGCGGGTCGCTTAATACGGCGCGCGAAATACTGTCGGCACTCGAAGCCGACGAAAATTCCAAAACTCAGACTCAGGTAGACGACGCGCTTGCGGCTCTTACGGCGAGCGTAAACGAGCTTGAACTTTTGGGCGACAAAACCGCTTTAACCGCGAAAATAAACGAAGTTAAAGACACCGTGCTCACTTCTTACACGCAGGCAAGCGGCGAGGCGTTTACGGCAAAACTTACGGCGGCGCAATCGGTTGCGGCAAGCGACGACGTAACGCAAGCCGACGTGGATTCCGCGCTTTCGGATTTAACCGCGGCGTATTCCGCGCTTGCTTTAAAAGCCGACCTTACCGCGCTTAACGCACGCATATCCGAACTCGAAAACATAAGCACCGAGGGCAAAACGCCCGAAAGCGTTGCCGAGTTCAACGCGGCATTGAATGCGGCAAAAGGCGTTGCAAGCTCTGTCGACCCTTCGCAGGAAGAAGCCGACGCCGCGCTTACAAACCTTAATGCGGCTTATAGCGGGCTTACCGATTTATCCGATAAAACCGCATTAAACTCCTCGCTTACCGACGCACGCGCCGAAAAGGAAAAGAATATATACACGTCGGCAAGCATTGCCGCGCTTACCGAGGCCATAGACTCTGCGGAAGAAGTCGCGCGCAACGTAAACGCCACGCAGGCGCAGGTAGACGAGGCGACGCGCGAGCTTGAAAATGTTATCGCGCAACTCGAAAAACTCGGCGACCGCACTGCTCTTAAAGGCGCGCTCGACACTCTCGAAGAAGAAAGCGACAAATACACCGCATCTTCGTGGAATAAATTTTACGGCGGCGAAATGCGCAATCTGCTCGAAGTAGCGGCGGATACCGACGCATCGGAAGCGGATGTGGCGGCGGCAATGGAACTGCTCGAAACCGAGAAGGCAAAACTCGTTTTGAGAGCGGATACCGCTTTGCTTTTGGAAAAACTCGGAACATCTCTCGACGCGTCCGAATACACGGCTTCGAGTTGGCTTATATACGTGTCTGCCCGCAATAATGCGTTAGAGGTTGTTGCCGACGCCGACGCTGTGCAGTCCGACGCCGACAGCGCACTGAGTGCGCTCACTTCGGCAATAAACGGCTTGAAAAAGTTGGGCGACAAAACCGAGCTTAACGCGCTTATATCCGAGGCAAAGGGCAAAAAGCAAACCGATTCGCTCAAAAAAGCCATAGCCGATGCCGAGGCTATCGCCGCCGATACTCAGGCAAGCGAAGACGACGTTGATTCTGCAATAGCCGCACTTCGCGAGGCTATGAACAAAAAGAGCGGTTGCGGCTCGTCTGCTTCGTCTGCCGCGGCTGTACCCGCAGTTGTGCTTATCGCGCTCGCATTGTGTGCGATAATCCGTCGCAGAAAGCTTGCGTAAAACAAATAGGCATGCGGTTTGCCGCGTCGTTACCGTAAACGGCGGCGCGGCAAAGTCGCTTATGCAACATAAAAACGGCGCAATTATACTTTAAAACTTTTGGAGAATTTATGAAAAAGAGAAAATACGTTGCAGCGCTTATATTATCGTTATGCTTTGCGTTTATGTCCGCAGGGGTCGTTACCTATACGGTAAACGCGTCGGCAGAATATACTTCGCGCGAGCTGTACGAGCAAATCGTCGAAGGATACGACGGCAACGGCTACAACGAATTCCTGCTCGGCTCGTGGATTACGTTTTACGAATACGACGTTACGCCGTTTGAACAACAGATGAAAACAGTCACCGACAGCGGCATAAATTTTTCGTTTGCTCCTCATGCGAATATAACGGGAAATTCCGCTTTCGACTCGCTCGACGATTGGCGCGAAATAGACGCGTTTTGCAGTAAATACGGCTTATATTACGTAATGAATCCCGCCTATTGGGGCGACGGGGCAAACTCGGTTGCGTTTGAAAACGCAATTTCGTGGGGAAAAGAAATGAGCGATTATATGCTCGGTTATCACCTTAAAGACGAGCCTTCTCGCGCCACTTTCGATTCGCTTGCGGCATGGTACGGCAAGTACGTGCAAGCCGACCCCGAGCATTACCCGTATGTAAACTTATATCCGTCGTACGTAGGCGCGGCGGGTTTGGGCGGAACATACCGCGAATACTTGCAAGCGTGGATAGACGCCGTGGGCGCGGAAAACATGATGGCGCTCAGTCACGATTTTTACCCGTTCGGCACAAGCAGTACAAACACGGGGATATTTTCCGACTTGGAAGATATGCGTGCGGTTGCTTACGAAAACGGCAAGCTTCCCACTCACGGTTTTATTCAGTCAACGGGTTGGCGCGGTATGCGTATGCCCAACATAGACGAAATACGTTGGAACATATATTCGTATCTTGCGTACGGATTTAAAGCTTTGAGTTACTTTAACTACTGCAATCCGTCCGAAAACGGAGAGGGTTTCGACGAATCGTTGGTAATGCCCGACGGCACCGTTCCCAATCCCGTGCTTTACGATAAGGTTTCCGACCTGAATTGGGACGTGCGTCTTATGGGCACTCAGCTTATGCAGTTCGATACCTTGCACGCTTATCACACCACTTCGCGCTATGCCGGCACCGAGATTCTGCCCGAAAACTTTTTTGTACGTCCCGATTCCGACTGCGACTTTGTTATTTCGCTTATGGAAAATAAAGACGAAAACGGCCACGCGGTAATGCTGTTTAACAACAGCTGGACAAGCGGCGCAACCCAGCGTTTCGTTCTCGACGGCTTTTCGGGCGTGAACGGTTTGGAACGGTTCAATCTTAAAACGGGCAAATGGGAAGATGTAACTCTTTCGTCGGGAATGTTTACTTTGTCGTTCGAGGCGGGCGAGGGAATACTTTTGCGCGTAAACGGAAATCTCATACTCGACGCCGAGGTTCGCGCTCCCGAGTTCACTGTTAAGGAGGGTACGTACTCAGCTCCCTTTATGCTCGGCATTACGGCGGGCGAAGGAGAAAAAATATATTACACGCTCGACGGAAGTTATCCCACCGAAAATTCGCATATGTATACCGAGCCTTTCAAAGTGGGCAGCGATGCGGGAAATTCGGGAGTTACTGTTCGCGCCGTATCGGTGCGCGGAAACTCGGTAAGCGAGGTAAGCAGTGCGGATTACGTTATTTTAGACGGCAGTCGCAACGTGGCTCTCGGCGCGCCCGTTACACTCACAGCCGACGGAGTTGCATACGATTCGAGCCGCGAGTTCGGTGCGGAAGCGATAACCGACGGAAGTAAGAATAACGGTTTGACTTTC
>CAMUAL010000011.1 GCA_947086925.1 uncultured Clostridia bacterium | reverse complement strand
TTCCATATATTTGATTTCTCTTTTCTTCTTCTATGCAGTTGTCAATGTGCAAAACACTTCTGCGACAAAACGTCGCACACCGCCGCTCAAAGCGACAGCTTAAATAGAATATCATATTTAAAGATTAAAGTCAACTGTTTTTAACAAAATAAATCATATTTTTTTAAATTTTTTATATTGTCCGATTTTGGGTGTGAAATAATATCCGCCCCTTTAATTCCCCCACCGCTCCAAAGCCGTGGGGTTGATTAAGAAAAAGATTCCTATGCTTCGGGCGGAATAACGATATTACGGCAATAATGATACCATTGACAGTGCCGCACTGTTATTGACAAAAGTTCGTATTTAATATATAATCATAATTATGAAAATGCGACTTTTGTTTTTGGGAACGGCGGCAGCAGAGGGGCTTCCCGCGCTTTGGTGCAACTGTCCCGTCTGCGCAAACGCAAAGAAGACGGGCGGACGCGAAATTCGGACGCGCAGTCAGATTCTTATAGACGACTGCGTTATGCTCGATTTTCCTATGGACACGTACATGCACGTTATAAATAACCGACTCGATTTGTCGCGCGTAGACACCGTGCTTATAACTCACGCGCATATGGACCACTGTTATCCGCAGGAATTTATACTGCACGGCGCGCCGTTTGCTCACGGTATGACCGAGCCGCACATAACGGTTTACGGCAACAAGACGGTAAAAAAGACTTTCAGGCAAGCGACAAAGCCGGAAATGCGGGACAGCATTAAAAGAAGTATCACTCTTAATGCAATCTGTCCGTTCGATTCGTTTACCACCGAAGGCGGGTACGAGATAACCGCGCTTCCCGCAAAGCACACAAAAGGCGAAGACTGTCTTATTTACGCAGTTAAGCACAACGGCGTAACGGTACTTTTATTTAACGACAGCGGGATTCTTCCCGACGAAACGTACGCTCGAATGGCGGAGCTTAACCTGAAATTCGATGCGATAAGCTTTGACTGCACCTACGGGCACGCACGGCACGGCAGCGGTCGACACATGGGGTCGCTCGACGCCGCGGGCGAACGCGAAAAGATGAAACGGTACAATCTTGTGCATGAAAACACAAAGTACGTACTTACCCACTTTTCGCACAACTGCGAAATGAGCCACGCCGAGCTTGAACAAACGGAAAAGGACAATAACTTTACGGTGGCTTACGACGGCATGAAAATAGAAATAGACTGAATTTTCATTCCCCCCTTTACCCCCCCCGCAATCATGCGGGGGATTTTTTTACGTCAAGTAATATCCCAAAAAAATCCCCTGCCCCATTGGGCGGGGGAAATTAAAAGTGAGTGGGCAAAAGATTCCTCGACTGCGCTCGGAATGACAAACGCTCGGCTACGAAAAGACATTTACCATCGCATTTCCTTATTTTTCCATTACATATTTTCCTTTGAATTTACGAGGACGGTTTTTTATTATCCGAACAAGAAGTTTGTAAATCTCGTTAAACGCTATTATGGTAGCCGTAAAGGCAAGCACTTTCAGCCACGTAACAAAATCGAGCGCGGCAACGTCGAACACGCGCGAGCCGAACTGAGTAATTATGATTTGCAATCCGAACGTAACCGCCATTACAATCCACATTATTTTGTTGCGACGAAGTCCCAAGAAAACACTGCGGCTTCCGAGCTCGCGCGCATTTACGGCATTGAACAACTGAAACAGCACAAACGCCGTGAACATAACGGATTTTTCCATTCCGCCGGGAACGCACAAAAAGTTTGTAAGAGCTTGCGTAAGAAGCATCGCCGTAACAAACAAGCCGTTCATTATAATTCGGATAAGCATCGTTTTGGTTACGATTCCGCTGTTGCGTCTTATCGGTTTGCGGTTCATAAGCTCCGCGCCGCCCGCTTCCAACCCGAGACTCAATGCGGGCGGTCCGTCCATAATAAGATTCACCCACAGAAGTTCGAGCGCGTTAAAGGGAGCTTCCAAAAACGGCACGAGCGAACATATAACCGTTAATAGCACAGCCGAAATATTTACGGTAAGCTGAAACAGTATAAAGCGTTGAAAATTCTCGTAAATACCTCTGCCCCACTGAACGCTTTTTACTATGGTGGAAAAGCTGTCGTCGAGCAATACTATGTCGCTCGCCTCTTTGCTGACTTCGGTACCCGTAATACCCATAGCAATGCCTATATCGGCGTTTTTGATTGCAGGCGCGTCGTTGATTCCGTCGCCCGTTACCGCCACAACCTCGCCGCAAGCCATAAGCGCGTTTACTATGCGCAGTTTGGTTTGCGGAGTGGAGCGCGCCACAACCTTTATTTCGTCGAGTCTGCGATACAACTCGGCGTCGGGCATTTCTTCTATCTGAGCCGCGGTGAACACCTGCGAATCGGATTCCGCTATTTTAAGCTCGAACGCTATCGCTTTTGCCGTTACCGCATTGTCGCCGGTAAGCATTTTTATTCCGACGCCCGCCGCGCGGCATTTATCGACTGCCGCGTAAACTTCCTTGCGAACGGGGTCGCTTATAACGGCGAATCCGTCGAAAATCATGTTGCGCTCTATCTGCGCACGGTTATGCTCGTAATCGGGATTACCCGCAACGTAGCCGTGAGCAAAAGCTATTACGCGCTTTGCCTTAGCCTCCCACTCGCCGAGCGCGCGCTCGATTTTGTGTTTGTCATCTGCGGAAAGCTCGCACATTTCCAATATCTTTTCGGGTGCGCCTTTGCTGAAAGCCACGGTTTTGCCGCCGCAATTCACAACCGTGGTCATTTTCTTTTCTTCGCTCGAAAACGCATAGCGATACACAGTGCGCGCCTCGCTGCGTGCCGCGGAATAATCTGCCGAACACGCGCTTGTATAGGCTTTTAAAAGTGCGCATTCGGTAGGGTTTCCCACAAACAGCTCGTTGCCGTTTTCGTCCGCTCCGAGGTTTGCGGTGGTGTTAAGCGCGAAGTTGCCGAGCAAAAATACGTCTGTGACTTTTTCGGGCGCATATGTTTTTCCTCCCGCGCAGATTTCGCCCACCGTCATTTTATTCTCGGTAAGAGTTCCCGTTTTGTCAGAGCAAATAACGCTTATGCAACCCACGGTTTCGCAAGCAACCATTTTTTTGACAAGCGCGTTTTGCTTTGCCATTTTAATTACGTTTAAGGCAAGCGACACCGCAACTATGGTGGGAAGTCCCTCCGGAACGGACGCCACAATGAGCACAATGCTAGTTATAAATATTTCCTGTACGTTATCGAAGCTTGCAGAAGCGGTAACGAACATGGTTATAAGTCTGATAATAAACACCGCGGCGGCGGCAACCGCGCCGGCAACGGTTATTACTTTACCTAATTTGTTAAGCTTTTGTTGAAGCGGCGTAAGTTGAGTTTTAACTCCGTTAAGCGACTTTGCTATCTGTCCTATTTCTGTACCGTCGCCCACGGCTACAACCACAGCAATAGCCGTACCCGCGGTGACGTAACAGCCGCCGTATACCATGTTTTTACGCTCGGCAAGCGGAACCGCGCGCTCTTTGTAAACCTCGGCGGCGTTTTTGCGAACGGGGTGACTTTCTCCCGTGAGCGGCGACTCGTCTACCGAAAAGTTTTCGGCGGTTATAAGACGACAGTCCACCGGGATTTTATCGCCCGTTTCGAATATAACTATATCGCCCGCCACAAGCTCGCTTTGCTTTATCTTATCCGTTTTGCCGCCGCGGCGCACCTTTACAAGCACGTCCTCGCCCATGCGCTTTAAAGCATCGAACGCCTTTAAACTGCGCCCTTCCATTATAATGGTTATGGTTACGGATATGACTATCGCAACCACAATGCCGACGCACTCTATGTAATCGAATTTGTCGCCGCGCACGACTTTTATTATATTGACCGCAAAAGTTATCGCCAAAGCAACAAGAAGTATTATCATCATCGGCTCGGTCAGTCCGTCGATTATCCGACTGAATAACGACTTGGGTTTTTGAACGGTAAGCTTGTTTAAACCCCATCGTTCCGCATGCGACTTTACTTTATCCGCGCTCAGCCCCGTATCCGGATTGCTGTCCCACTCGGCTAACGCCTCATTTACTGTAAGTTTTTCGGCATTATTCATCGATACTCTCCTTCTTGAAAATTTTATGCGGCAATCGGTGCGCAAATACCCGTTTGACAAATCCGAATAAAAAAAGACTTCCGCCATTAAAAAATGACAAAAGTCTCATTACCTCGCCAAAATGCGGGCGACGGCGCCAGCCGCTGTCAGGTTGCTTGCGGCATGATGTTGACAATCCGTCCTTACAACTACTCCCTTCTGATAGTTTAATTTTAACACGGGTGCGAAAATGTGTCAAGAGTTTTTTAACGGAAAATTTTATATCCTACCCTTTATCGTTTTTGCTAAATTTTTTCGACAAAAAAGCGTAAATATTATTTTATAAACTTCATTTTAAACGAAGTTTTTTGTATGACTTTATCGAGCAGATACAAAAGTTCGGGCAAAAGAACAAGCACCAAAACCATGGCGGTAAGCGCACCGCGCCCGAGTAGCAAGCCTATTGTGGAAATCGCCGCCGAACTTGATATTCCGCCCACCACGAATCCCGCTATGGTAAGAATAAGTCCGCTTGTAAGCACCGTTGCCATACTCTTGCTTAAAGCCTCGCCCATTGCCTCGCCGCGCCCCATTGTGCGCCGCGCTCGGGCGTAATTTTCGGTTATTAAAATCGCATAGTCGATTGTCGCACCCATGAGTATTGCGGACGCAATAAGATACGACATGAAGAACACGGCTTGCGACAGCATAAACGATATGCTCATTGCCGCCCATATTGCGCCCTGAATAATAAGCACCAAAATTACCGGCAACGAGAACGAACGGAATGTCAAGCCTATAATGAGCAGAATAGCTATAATAGTAATAAGATTTGTTATAAGAAGGTCGCTTGCAAACGACTTGCTTATGTCGTAATTGGTCATAACTCCGCCCGCCATAAGCGTGTTGTCCTCGCCGTAAAGCTCGTTTAAAACGGCTTTAATGTCATCTATGTATTTAAATGCGGCGTCATCGGCAACGGGAATGTCGAACGAAAATATTATTCGCGAATGTTCGGTGCCGTTGAACATTGCGCTTATTTGATTTTTCACCGCCCCTTGCAGTATGGGCGCATATTGCGGCAACATTTGTTCGCATGTGCTACTGTAAGTCTGTGCCGAGATAAAAGGCGCACTATTGCCCTTTTTGATAGTTTTTACCCGCTCGACAAGTTGTTCCTGTTTTAAATAATCTTCTTTCGTTTCCGCTTTGGGAACAAGCACAATCATATTCGATTCGGCGGCAAACACACGTTCGATTTCGTCGCGGTCTACGCTCGGCTGATACTCGGTAAACGAATAAGAATTGAACGACTGCATAACGGCGCAAGCCGCTATAAGCGCGACAAGCACAAACGGCATAACGTACCGCGCCTTAATATCGAACTTGGCTAATTGCTTCCCGCCGAGCGGAACGGGACGATGGCGTAGTTTTTTGAGCGGACGGTTAAGTAAAACCAACAGCCCCGGCATTACAAAGAACACGGTGAGCATGCTTATTATAATGCCCTTGCTCATTACAAGCCCTATATCGAGTCCTATTCCGAAACTCATGAACATAAGAGCTACAAGTCCCGCAACGGTCGTGAGCGACGACGAAACAATCGGTTTCACCGAAACATTCAGCGCTTTTGCCGCCGCCGCTTTGGCACTCTCGCCCTGTTCGATAAACGAATCGTAATTATGAAGCAAAACAATCGAATAGTCCATAGCAAGAGCAAGTTGAAGTATTGCGGCAACCGATTTTGTTATGTAGGATATTTCGCCCAAAAAGAAATTTGTACCCAAGTTAATTAGTATTGCAAGTCCGACTATTACCAAAAATATTATCGGCTCGAACCACGAACGCGACGAAAGCAGAAGTATGGCTACAACTATAATAACCGATATAATCATAATAATGGTCATTTCGCCGCCTATGCCGTTTTGAAGGCGCGCCCCTTCCACCGCACTGCCCGCCGTGTAAAACGTGTAACCTTTTTCACCGAGGAGCTGTTTGACTTCGGTTACCGCGCTTTGCGCACTGTCGGAAAAATCGCCGCCTTTAACCGTAAGTTTAATGAGCGCGCACTCGTCTTTGTAACCCGAAACGGAATCGAACGACGCAAGCGTTACGTTTTCGAGCTTGCCCAATTCGTTTTTTATTTCTTTTGCCTCGCCCTCGCTTACGCCTTTAAGCATTACGTTTACAAAGCTGTTCATTCCCCACTCGTTTTCTATTACGGTGAGAGCCTGACGCGTTTCCATGTCGTCGGGCAAATAGCTCGAAATATCGAAGTTGGCTTTGACGCGCGGCATCAAAATCAGCGATACAGTTAATAACGCCGCAAATAATCCGAAAAACAAATATCTGAATTTTACTACGAAATCTCCGAATTTGTTCATAAATTTTACCTTTTGATTAAAAAGAAAATTTTTCTTTCAAAATGCGCTTAATGGAAGCAATCTGGCTGCGGAGCGCCTCGCCCGTGTCGGTATCGGAAACTTTCAGTCTGCTTCCCACGGTGTCGAATACGGTTACGGACGAAACAATATCGCGGTTAGAGGCAATCGCCTCGTCCACTCCGCAAAACGGGCTGTGCGCACTGAGTCGCATGCCGTAAGAATTGTATATAAGCGTGTAGCCCGCAATGCCGGTGCGCTCATGATACGCTCTGCAAAATCCGCCGTCTATTACAATAAGTTTGCCGTCGGCTTTAACGGGATTTTCGCCCTCTTTGAAGTGCACGGGAATATGCCCGTTTATAATGTGGCAGTTTTCGCCGCCGAGCGAAAATTCGGAAAGTATCTTTTCGGCTATCTCTTTTTTGCGGCTTAACGTGTAATAAGGATTTTTTTCTTCCGTAGTAAGCTCGGGGTCGGGCGCATAAATACATTCGAAAGCCGCAAGCTTTTTGCGCCCGAAAAGCGGACTGCCGCTACCGCACCACAAGTACCACATAACGTCGGTGTCGTACTCCGAGCGAGTGTCGGCGGCTTTGCGCACAAGGTGCATAAATTCGTCCATACATGCTTTGCCGCTCTTATTGCCGCATGCCTTAACCGGCAGAAAATTGCCTTTCGCGTCAAGCGGAATACAGCCGTGGAATATGAGATTTCCGTTATACCTCGAATAAACCGAGCCTTTTTTCAATAAAAAGTCGAGGTGGCGGTTAAGCTTTTCGCTTCCCGTAAACGAGCGCGTAAGACAGTTTATCACGTTCTCCTCGTCGGGCGTAAGCTTTAACGGATTGCGAAGGTCGAGCGACGCAAAGTCCGACGTATCGATAGGCACGTGCTTTCCGTCGATTTCAACCGTGCCGCTCCGCAAATCTATTTTTTTGAGAAACGAACGGTTTTCCATGCCGTATTCTGGGTGACGTTCAATCGCCTGCCCCTCTAATTTGAGCATTATAAGAAATATCGCTTTACGCATTTTGGCGGATAATATCGAATCGGTTTCGCTTATATTTTTATCTTTCGCCTTTATCGCGAATTTCGGGTCGTACTTGAATTTATCCGCGAAAAACGCAAGCTCACGCAAAGAAATTCCGTAACCCATTTCCAAAAGTTCCATGTTGCCGTACTTTAAGCACAGCTCGGTTACGGTAGCTACGCACGCACGCGAGCCGAGTGCCGCGCCCATCCACAGAATATCGTGGTTGCCCCACTGAAAATCTATGCTGTGATACGTAGAGAGAATATCCATGATTTTGTCGGGATTCTCTCCGCGGTCGAATACGTCGCCGACTATGTGCAGTCTGTCGATTGCAAGCCGCTTAATGAGCGCGGCTATCGTTTCCAAAAAAGTATCGGCGCACCCGAGCTTTATTATCTCGGTAAATATTTCGTTGTAATACGCGTCGCGGTCGCCGCCGTCTACCGACGCGTTGAGCATTTCGTCTATTATGTACTGAAACTTGGGCGGCATGCTTTTGCGCACCTTACTGCGCGTATATTTACTTCCGCACCCGCGCGCCAAAAGCGTGAGTCTGTACAGCATGGTTTTGTACCACCCGCTCATATCCGCGCACGACGCCTTTGCCGCCGCAATCTTTTCGGCGGGATAATACACCGTCGTCGCAAGGTCGCTCAGTTCTTCCGCGGTTAATAGCTTACCGAACAGTTCGTCTACCTTTGCCCTTATTACTCCGCTGCAACTGTTTATAAGATGCCAAAATGCGCCGTACTCTCCGTGAAGGTCGCTTAAAAAATGCTCCGTTCCTTTGGGCAGGCGCAATATCGCTTCCAAGTTTATTATTTCGGTTACGGCGTCTTGCGCCGTTGGAAAGCGTTCCTCGAATAACTTATCGGTAAGTCCGTCCATGCACGCCACCTCGTTTTATGATGACACTATTTTATCACAAAACGCGCGCCTTAGCAAGTGCAATTGCACCCTCACGAATAAAACTTTAATTCACCCGTGCAATCGCACATATGTCCCGAGCATTTCGGGCAGTACGCTTTGCCGCACTCGGAGCAGTATTTTGCACTGTAAACGCTTATTTCCTTTCCGCACACGCAACATATCATAATAACTTTATGTTGCGCGCATACGCCGCGTTTTATTCGCTTGCGCCGTCTTTGAAGTGCATTATAAGCACCGTTATATCCGCACTTGTAACTCCGCTTATGCGTGACGCCTGCCCTATCGAAAGCGGCTTAATCTCGTTAAGACGTTCGCACGCCTCGGTGCGCAAACCGCCCAAAGCGAAATAATCTACGTTTGCCGGAAGACTCATACTTTCAAGCCGCATTTTTTCGCGCACGGCACGCTCCTCGCGCTCGATATATCCGCTGTACCTAACCGCCGTTACCGCGCCGAATATCGCCATATCGGAAAGTCCGTATTCGCCGAGTATATCTTTAACCTGTTCCCACGGCATATCGCGCCTTATTGCGTCGGCTATTTTTCCGCCCGCATACGGCAAACTCGCAATCAAATCGCTTGCCTTTGCGCACTCCCGCATAAGCTTAACGCTTGCCGCTTTGCGCTTACCCGTAAGAAGCCCTATGTCCGCGCCGAGCCGCCCGAGCCGCATTTCGGCATTGTCCTGCCGCAAAATAAGTCGGTGTTCGCTACGCGCCGAAAGCATGCGGTAAGGTTCTTCCGTGCCCTTTGTTACAAGGTCGTCGCACATAACGCCTATATACGAATTTTTGCGCGAGAATATTATTCCGTTTTTGCCCGCAAGGAATCTTGCCGCGTTTATTCCCGCAACGAGTCCCTGTGCCGCCGCCTCCTCGTAGCCGCTCGTGCCGTTAATCTGCCCCGCAAAAAACAACCCTTCTACACGCTTATGCGCAAGAGTGGGAAAAAGTTCGGCGGGATTTATGCAGTCGTACTCTATCGCATAGGCGTCGCGCATAATCTCTACGTTTTCGAATCCTTTAATCGAGCGGTACACGGGAAGCTGTATGCTTACGGGAAGCGACGTGCTTATTCCTTGCACGTACATTTCCTTTGTGCCGTCGCCCTCCGGCTCCAAAAAGAACTGATGCCGCTCGCGGTCGGCAAAACGCACTATTTTATCCTCTATACTCGGGCAATAACGCGCACCCGTGCCGTGAATCAGTCCGCCGTATTTTGGGCTGAGCATAAGATTGTCGCGTATGATTTTGTGCGTATTTTCGTTTGTGTACCCAAGGTAACACACCCGTCCTTTTTTGTTCACCTTTTTGCTTACAAGCGAAAACGAATACGGCGTGTCCTCGCCTTCCTGAACTTCGAGAGCGGAAAAATCCACCGTGTCGCCGTTAATGCGCGCAGGCGTTCCCGTTTTGAATCTACGCAAAGTTATACCGCAGTCGTTATAAAGAGATTCGGATAAATGATTCGCCCGAGTAAAACATACGGGGCCTTTGTGCTCGATTACGTTTCCTATAATTATATCGCTTTTAAGATATACGCCGCACGCAAGCACCACGCACCTCGCCGTTATCTTTTGTCCGAGCACCGTTTCTATTCCGACAACCTTGTCGTCCTCGGTAAGAATACGTTTTACTTCGCCTTGCCGCAAAGTTAAATTGTCGGTGTTTTCGAGCACGCCTTTCATGTACTTATGGTAAGCGTATTTATCAACCTGCGCCCTTAGCGAATGAACGGCGGGACCCTTGCTTTTATTGAGCATGCGCATCTGTACGCAACATTTGTCCGCGGCAATGCCCATTTCTCCGCCGAGCGCGTCGATTTCACGCACAAGATGTCCTTTTGCCGAACCGCCTATACTCGGATTGCACGCAAGATACCCTATGTTGTCGAGGGTTATGCTTAAAACCGTTACCTTTGCCCCCAAACGGGCAAGGGCGAGCCCTGCCTCGATTCCGGCATGACCCGCTCCCACTACTACCGCGTCGGCGGTATAATCAGCCGTGTATGAAATATCGTCATTCATAAAATCGCCTTCGATTATTTTTTATATAGCACATAATACGTGCCGTCGAGAGCCGACGAGTAAGACGGCTCTCGGCAGTGCGGATTTGCGCAACAGGGACGGCACCCGCGTGGGAGCGTACTCAAACGTACGTGACCGAGTGGGTGCCGAACACGTAGTGCTAAGACGAGCCGTCGAGAGCCGGCTTACCCCACAATGTCGGCAAACATAAGATTGACTTTGCTGTTATTAACCTTAAAGTTTTTCATAACTCCGCAACGCTTTAAAGTTTCATTCGAGGGGAAAACCATGTCGAGATACATATCGCGCCAGCTCCACCAACCCGTTTCGGGGTCGGCGGGCGCAGTCCCTTCGAAAAATTCGTCGTTGTTACTGTATTCGTCGAACAGGTAATTATACGCCTGCGATACGGGAGATATAGCACCTATATAATAACTGTTTTTCACCGCCGCGTCAAGCGTGCAAAGATAACTCAAAAACAAATTCGCCGCATCTTTGTTGCCCGCGGTTTTGGGAATAACAAAGCCGTCGACATATACGTTGCCTCCCTCTTTGGGAATATAGTACCACAGATTTTTGTTGCCCGATTCCTCGTCGCCGCTCTCGTCTTCGTAGTCGTTCATTACATAGCCTACATCGCAAGACCAATACAGCCCCGCCGACGCGTTGAGCGTACCGCCCGCTATGCCGAATTTTCCGTCGTCGACCTCGTACTTCAAAATGTACTTCTTCTGATTCTGCAAAAGCCGTTTCGCCTCCGAAATCATGGAAATCGAAGTGTCCTCGTAAATCTCCTGCAATCTCTGCTTATACTCCGTCGTGTAATCGGTAAAGCCGCCGCTCAGAGAACTCAGTTCTTTGCGGCTTGCGTAAATACATGCCGCCACGTACATTTCACGCACCGATTCTTTTTGCGTAAGCTTTTTTCTGAACGCATTGCCAAGCTCGGGATTGTCCTCAAAGAACATGTATTCCCAACTGTCGAGGTGCACGCCCGTTTTTTCGTAGTCGTACATTATGCCGAAAGTCCCGTACATAAAAGGCACGGTATATTTAAGCTCGGGGTCGAACTTGCTCGTTATGTCGATATACGTTTGCTTAATAAGCGGTTCGGTTTTTCCGTCGTCCGATTCGACGGGTTGTTGTATATCTATTATTTCCTTGTCTATTTCTTCGAGCAATTCCGAATCAATCATACGCTCAATCATGTAGTCGGACGGACAAACAACGTCGTAATCGGCTTTGCTCTTTTCGATTTTCAAAAGCATCGATTCGTTGCTTTCGAACGTGGTTTCGCGCACCTCTATGTTCTTACCCGTTTTCTCAAAGTACCACTCGGCAAAGTCGTCGTACACTTCGGGGTCCATATATTCGCCCGGAACGAATACGCGCAGAATTTCACTGCGCGGAGTGCCGCAACCCATCAGCATGCCGAAGCAGGCAAACACAAGCAGACTCGCGGTTACAAAGCTTATAAATCTTTTCATTGTCCGCACCCCTTACTGATTTCCCGCCACGTTAACCGAAGGCTTTGACTTACGCTTGTGCCCCGATTTATGCGCGTTTTTGCGACTGCCGAACAGATTAAACAATATCATTATTACAAGCACCGCTACGAAAATAATAGTACTGAGTGCACGCACCGAGTTATTGAGTCCGTGCTTTAAGCCGTCGTAAACGTAGGTGGAAATTGTGCTTACGTCGCCCTTGTTGAATTTTGTTACCACAAAGTCGTCCAAACTCAACGTAAACGCAAGCGCGAATCCCGAAACCATACCTTTTACGAGTTGCGGAAGTATTACCGTAAAAAGAGTACGCACCGAGCCGGCGCCCAAATCCATGCCCGCCTCCGCCAAATTCGGATTGAGCTGACTGAGCCGCGGAGTTACAGCCAAAATAACATAAGGCACGGTTATCATTGTATGGGCTACTATAAGCCACCCCATACCTTCCTCTACCGGCAGTTTAAGCGTGTCGCGCAAGAATAACTGCAACAGATAAAATCCCACGGCGGTAACCACTTCGGCGTTTACAACGGTTATTTGCGACGCGGCGTTCATAATTCCCTTGCCGCGCTTTAAGTAGTAAATGCCAACCGCACTGACCGTTCCCAAAAGGGTTGCGATAAGTCCCGAAACTATACCTATTACAAACGTGTTTACGGTAGCGTCTATAAGAGCATCGTCGCTGAAAAGTCCCACGTACCACTTAAAAGTGAAACCGCCCGCGCCGCCTATCGCCTTTGCCGAGCTGAACGAATAACCTATAACCATGGCAAGCGGAAAGTACATAATCAAAAGCATTACTATAAGCACTGCCCAACCCGTAATTTTAAGTGCAAGTTTTCTTCCGTTCATAACATTCTGCCTCCCGCTTTCGGCATTGCCGAGCCTCCGTCTTTTGCCTTGTTTCTGCGACTGATAAGAGTTCCGACAAGCATTGTAAGCATAACAAGCACCAAAAGCACCAAACTTAAAGCACTGCCCGCTTCCCACTCCTGTAAATCAAACAGCACGGCAATTTTACGCCCTATAAGAGTTGTGTCCGCACTTCCCAAAACGTCGGTTACGGCATACGCCGAAAAGCAAGGCATAAACACCATTGTAACTCCGCTTAATATTCCGGGTACGGAAAGCGGCAAAGTGGTTTTTAAAAACGTGGTAAATCCGTTCGCGCCCAAATCGCCCGACGCCTCGGCGTAACTGCGGTCGAGATTTACGAGCGATGTATAAATCGGCAACAGCATAAACGGGAAAAAGTCGTACACCAAGCCTATAATGGCGGCGGCAAACGTGTTTGCTATTCCCATCATAGAGAGTATTGCTTGAAGCGCGAACATTCTGAGCATAAAGTTCATCCACATGGGAATTACGAACAAAAGCGCGAGTATCGCTATTTTATTAAACGGCGACGCCGCCAAAATAAACGCCACGGGATACGCGATTATAAGACATATCGCCGTAGCCAAAAACGCGATTCCTATTGTGCGCAACAAAGCGATATAATTTGACGAATTGGTGAATACGGCGGCAAGCGTGGAAAACGAGAATCCGCCTTCCGCCGAACGGAAAGCATAAACCACTACCAAAAGCAACGGAAACACTACGAATATAACGCACACAACCGCATAAGGAAGCGCGAATATTCCCTTGGAAGGCGCACGTTTACGCATTGTCGCCCACCTCGCACTCGTGTTCTTCCTCCGACTCGTCGTAACGCTCGACGCGTATATCCTGCGGCTTTATTACAATGCCCACGCGGTCGTCTACGTCCCACTCGTCAACCGTGTCAACGTAAATATCGTCGTCGTCATCGGTGTAAACCTGAACCTGATAATATGTGCCTTTGTAAAGGCTCTGCCCTATGTTACCGCCTATAACGCCGTCGCGCTCGTCGTCGGTGAGTTCGATTTTATCGAATGCAACGCTGAGTTTTACCCGGTCGCCCTTTTCGAACCCTTCCGCATTGTCAAATTCGAAACTGCCTCCGTGAAAGTCAACGGTATTTTCGCCTTCTACGGTGGTTATAATGGTGTTTACGGTGCGCATCTTTTTCATTATGTGGATTCCGTTCGGCTTTATGTGCAATTCGACGCGACTGCCGAGCGTAAAACTTTCGGTGCTCTGTACCGTAAATTCGTAACCCACCGTTTCCACGTTCATTTCGTAATACGTGCCTTTGAACACTATTCCCGTAACCGTTCCCGCAAGCTGCCCTTTGCCTTTTCCCTCGTGATAAATAAAAATATCTTCGGGGCGCACTACAAGGTCGACCTTCTCGTTTTTACCGAACCCTTTGTCTTCGCAAGCAAATTCCGCGCCGCAGAAACGAACTTTAAAGTCCTCTATCATTTCACCCGTAAGTATATTGCTCTCGCCTATAAAGTTTGCAACAAAGGCGTTCGCCGGCTCGTCGTAAATCTTTTTGGGAGTTCCTATCTGCTGAATAGTGCCGTCGGAAATAACAACCACTTTATCCGACATGGTAAGCGCTTCTTCCTGGTCGTGCGTAACGTAAATAAAAGTTATGCCGAGTTCGTCGTGCATCTTTTTAAGCTCGAACTGCATTTCTTTGCGCATTTTCAGGTCGAGTGCGCCGAGCGGCTCGTCTAACAGCAAAACTTTGGGTTCGAGAACGAGAGCGCGCGCGATTGCAACACGTTGTTGCTGACCGCCCGAAAGCGAAGTCGTGTCGCGGTGACCGTATCCGTCGAGTCCGACAAGTTTTAAAACTCTGTTCACCTTTTCCTCTATTTCGGCTTTGGTGAACTTGCGCATAATTTCCACATGCCCGCCCGTTTGGGGATTTATTATCGGTTCGCCCGTCTTGCGGTTGCGCTTAACGTCGGGAATCCTTTTTAACTTTAATCCGAACGCAATGTTTTTAAATACGTTCAAGTGCGGAAAAAGCGCGTACTTCTGAAACACCGTGTTTATGGGGCGTTTGTACGGCGGAAGCGCGGTTACGTCTTTGCCCTCCAAAAATATCCGACCGCTTGTAGGGGTGGCAAAGCCCGCTATCATTCTGAGCAGAGTGGTTTTACCGCAACCGCTCGGTCCGAGCAGTGTGACAAAATCTCCGCGCTTTATAGACAGATTCATGTTGTCTACGACGGTAACATCGTCAAACACTTTGGTTACGTTGCGCACCTCTACAATCTTATCGAATTTAAGCGCGCCTTTTGCCGCGTTTTCTTCGGTTGCTATTGTGCCGCGCGTAGCTTTTTCCGCCATATGCTTTCCTCCGTAAAAATTTTGTTTCGTTCTTTTTTATTAAATCATGCGTTCCGCTTTAAAAATTCGGCGGACAGCTTATCCAAAGCACCTTTGCCTTCGTGTTTCCCTTGTTTTTAAGACAGTGCGACTTGTCGCTTCTGAAATAAAACGAGTCGCCCTCGCCCACGGTATAAACGCTTTTTCCGTACGTAAGCTCGACTTCGCCCGAAAGCACGAATCCGAATTCTTCGCCGTCGTGCGGCAAATCCGTGCCCGACGACTTACCAGGCGAAAGCGTCATAAGTATGGGTTCCATCGCATTTTTAAGACTGCTCGGAACGAGCCACCTTATTATGCAACCTTCGCTCTCTTTTTCGAACGTGTCGTCTTTTGTAAACACAACCGTTTCCGACTCGTCCGCGAAAAAGTCGGTTAAACTGCAACCGAGACAGTCGAGTATATCTTTAAGCGTTGTTATGCTCGGACTGTTCGCATCGTTTTCAAGCTGAGAAATGTAGCCTTTCGTAAGGTCGCATCGGTCGGCAAGCTCCTCTTGCGTAAGTTGATTTTTAAGCCTTAACTCTCTTATTTTTACACCGATTTCCATTGTTCCCTCACGGTTTACTTATTGTAAACCCAAAGTTTAAAGGGTTTAGTGAAAGTAAACTAATTGTTTATTTTTACTAAACCGCAATTATTATATACTTTTCGTGTCGGCATGTCAAATAAATTGCATACTATTTTCGACAATATATAAAAAAACCGCGCTTATATTTTAAGCACGGTTTTTTCGGTTTTTGATATTGTGTTGTTTTATAAGGGCGAACGCAATTATTTTATATCTACCACTTCGTAACCCGCGTCGGCTACGGCGGCTTTTATTTGCTCGTCGGTTGCACTTCCCTCATACTTTGCGATTCCTTTTTCGTGGCTTACTTCGGCGGATACCGTACCGTCGAGCGCAAGCAACGCTTTTTGCACATGAGCCGAGCAATGCCCGCAACTCATTCCCGTAATGAATATTGTTTTCATTGTTATATTCTCCTTTTTATTATTTTCGTTATCGTTGTTTTTCTCATTTTCGGGTGTTATTACGTCGGCGTCACGTAGGATATTGTTTTCGTGCGCAACTTCGCAACACGCGCCGCAAGAGTTTAAAGAGTTGTCGCATACCGTTTGCGTTTTCTCTTTTTTGTGCGCTTTAAACAGTCGCAAACGCAATGCGTTAAGCACGACGCAAACAGAGCTTACGCTCATAGCCGCCGCCGCCCACATGGGATTAAGTTTAAGTCCCGCCCACACGAACGCACCCGCGGCAAGCGGAATCATTAAAAGATTGTAAATAAACGCCCAAAACAGATTTTCTTTAATGTTGAGCACAGTTTTGCGGCTGAGCCTAAGCGCGACTTCGGCATCGCAAAGGCGCGACTGCATAAGCACCACATCCGCCGCTTCGATTGCAATATCCGTTCCCGCACCTATCGCGATTCCGACGTCGGCGGCGGCAAGCGCGGGCGCATCGTTTATTCCGTCGCCCACCATAGCAACGCACTCGCCTCTCGCTTTAAGCTCGGACACAAACTTCTCTTTGTCTTCGGGCAGAACTTCGGCGCGGAAGTCGTCAATTCCCGCCTGCGCGGCTATCGCGCTCGCCACCACGGCGTTATCGCCCGTTTGCATGTACACTTTTATACCCGATTTTTTAAGCTTGCTTACGGCGTCGCGGCTGTCGTCTTTTACTTTGTCGGCAAGAGCGAACAATGCAATCAGTTTGCCGTCATAAGCCAAAAACAGCGGCGTTTTTCCCTCTCGCGCAAGGCGGTCGGCACTCTCCTCGAACTCGGAAAAGCCTTTAAATCCGCCGCAAAGTTTTTTATTGCCCGCTACGGTTATTTTTCCGTCTACCGTCGCGGAAACTCCTCCGCCCGCCGTGGCTGAAAAGTCGGCGCAAGATAATGCAGTGCCGCCGCTACGCGCCGCAAAATCGCACAGAGCGGTTGCAAACGGGTGTTCGCTGTTACGCTCTAACGAGTATATAAGATTCAAAGCGGTTGTTTCGTCGCTTGACACAAAGTCGGTAACTTCGGGTTTACCCACGGTTACGGTGCCCGTTTTATCGAGTACTACGGCGGTTACTTTGTGCGCCCGTTCCAAAGCCTCGGCGGTTTTGTAAAGCACGCCCAAACTCGCACCTTTGCCCGTTCCCACCATTATTGCGGTTGGAGTGGCAAGTCCGAGAGCGCACGGGCATGAAATAACGAGAACCGAAATCGCCATGCCGAGAGCATAAGTAAACCCTTTGCCTAAAATAATCCAAATGATTCCCGTGATTACCGCGATACTCAGAACCGCGGGGACGAACCACGCGCTTACCTTATCGGCAAGCCTTGCAATCGGTGCTTTCGAACCTCCCGCTTCTTCGACAAGACGCGCGATTTTGCTGAGTGCCGTATCCGAGCCTACCGCCGTAATGCGCGCATGTAATACCCCTTGCCTATTCACCGTTCCGCCCGTTACGCGGTCGCCCTCGCCCTTTTCGGCGGGAACGCTCTCGCCCGTTATCGCCGATTCGTCTATACTTGCATGTCCCCACACTATAACGCCGTCGGCGGGAACGCTCATTCCGGGACGAACCAAAACCACATCGCCCGTTCTGAGCTCAGATGCGGGAATTTCACGCTCGGCATCGTTATCCAAAACCACAGCCGTAGGAGGCGAAAGACCGAGCAGCTTTTCAACCGCGTCGCTTGCCTTGCCCTTGCTTAAATCTTCGAGATACTTGCCCACCGATATGAGAGTTAAAATCGTACCCGCCGATTCGAAATACAAATCGTGTCCGAACCGCATTGCAAGCTCGTGATTGCCGTGTCCGAGTCCGTAACCTATTGCGAATATAGCCGCTATTCCGTATATAAGAGCCGCACCCGCGCCGAGCGCGATAAGCGTGTCCATGTTGGGTGCGCCTCTGAATATCGCCTTTATGCCGTTAATAAAAAACTTGCCGTTAAGTATAACTATCGGCACGCAAAGCAGAAACTGCGTAAATGCAAAGGTAAGCAGATTTTCTGTTCCCGTAAACACGGACGGCAACGGCAAACCCATCATATGCCCCATACTTACATACATGAGCAAAACCAAAAATCCGACGCTTACCCACAACTTTATAAATCGGTTGCGACGCTCTTTTTTTGCGGATTTTTTACTGTCCGCAACGGGAGCGGTTGCGCTCTGCTCGTTTGTTTTTACGCTCGCGCCGTAACCCGCGCCTTCCACCGCCGCTATTATGCTTTCGTCCGTAACAAACTCGTCACACTCGACAACCATGTAAGCGCGAAGTAAGTTTACCGATACGCTTTTTACTCCCGCCACCTTGCTTACGCCTCTTTCTATATGTCCCGCACATGCCGCGCACGACATGCCGCTTACGTTAAATTCTTTTTTTGTTATTGACCGTTTTTCCGCCAATTTCAAACCTCCCTTGGTAAAATTTCGTAAAGTAGAAATTACAAAAGACTCAAAGCTCGAAATTGCGTTCGCTGCGTAGTTTGGCAACCGCACTCTCGTCGCCTCCGAGCAAATCGGTTGGGTAGCATTTTGTTCCGAACGGCGATATTGCGTACTGCGCCAAATGGAAATAACGCGAACCCAAATACGCACCCAAAACGGTTGCATACCAAAAAGCCGAAAACACAAGACACAATAATGCCGCTTGCCACCCGAGCGTTACAGCCCAAAGCGAATTGCCTAATTTGTGACTCATAAAATCGGTGTACGCGTTTTTCCCGAACGGCATTAAACAAAACGACGCGCATTTAAGCAACGCATACGCTTTTTTAACGCCTATTATCGTAAGAGCGTAAACGATTGCCGTTGAAGTGAAATATAAGCTAAGCAGCCAACCGCCGCTAAGTCCGAACGCTATGTTTTTTACCGTTTTCACGCAATTAGTATGCCGCGTTTACCTTTTGCGTATGCTTAAACGGTACTTAAAGTATATCACAACCGTAATTTTTTGTCAATAAAATTGTTAAACCCACTTAATTTGTGGGTTATAAAAAGGAGAAGACACTTTAATCCGTGCCTTCCCCTTTGCGGTATTTACCGTTTTGTTTGCAAAAGGTTTAAATGCAATTTTGAAATTTATTTTTTCTTTTCCGGAAAAACGACGTCAGAGGTTTTCTTAATGATAACCGCGTCCATCGAATCAACCGTCCCGTCGAACGGTTTAAGAGTGGCAAGGTCGGTATATGCGGTTCTGCCGCAGTCGAACTTAAACGGTTTGTCGCCGCGGTTGGCAATTACTATAACTTCCCCGTTGCCGTTTTTGCGGGCAAACGCGAAAACGCCGTTTTCCGATTCGAGCGGTACGAATTTGCCGTCGGCGAAAATAGCTTTTTCGGCAGTACGCACTTTGCCGAGCTTTTTGTACATTTTAAGATAGTTCTTGTTCTCGTTCTTCCACGGGTAGCATCTGCGGTTAAACGGGTCTTCAAACCCCTCTAAGCCCGCTTCGTCGCCGTAATAAAGGCACGGAACGCCGGGCAAAGTATATTGCAGAGTCGCGGCAAGTTTAACAAGCTTTATCGCGTTTTCGGGGTCGGAAATTTTCGCAACGGCACGCTTACTGCGCGTCGACGTATCGCCGCTGTCGCCGAGCACGCTTATTATGCGCGCGGTGTCGTGCGTATCGAGCAAATTCATAAGATTATTTACCACGTGTTCGGGATAATTGTTGAGTATCACGTTTACGGTATTGAGAAGTCTGTTCGCATCGCCGCAACGCACGAAATTCAAAATGTCCTCTTTAAACGGATAGTTGGTAACGCTGTCGAGCTGTCCGCCGTTAAGATATCTTCTGCGGCGAGAATACGAAATCTTGTTGCTCGCATCCTCCCACACTTCGCCCAAAACAATGCAGTCGGGATTCACGGCTTTTGCCTCATGTACGGCTCTGTCCAAAAAGCCGTCGGGAAGTTCGTCGGCAACGTCGAGTCGCCAACCGCCTATGCCGAGCTCCGTCCAATAGCGGATTATTCCGTCTACGCCGCAAATGTACTCCGAATACGACGGTTCGCACTCGCGCGTTTGCGGCAAAATATCGATATTCCACCACGAATCGTATTTGTCGGGATATTCCGAAAACGTATACCAATTATAATAAGGGCTGTGCACCGAATTGTACGCGCCTACGCTGTCGTAATTGCCGTACTTGTTAAAGTATATGCTGTCGTCGCCCGTATGCGAAAATACGCCGTCGAGCATAATCTTCATGCCCTTTTTGTCCGCTTTCTTTATAAGCTCTTTAAGGTCGTCCGTTGTGCCGAAGTCGCTGTCTACCTTACGGTAATTGCCCGTATCGTATTTGTGATTGCTGTGCGCCTCGAATATCGGGTTGAGATAAATACACGTTACGCCCAATCCTTTAAGATAGCCGAGTTTTTTGATAATGCCGCGCAAATTGCCGCCGAAAAAGTCTGTGTTTGCGATTTTGCCGTTTGCGTCGGGCTCGTAATCGGGAAGTCCGCCCCAATCCTCGCGGTATTTTGCATACGGTTTGGTTTTAAGCCGCGCTCCGCCGTCGTAAAACCTATCGGGCATTATCTGATACATAACGCCGCCCTTTAAAAATTCGGGAGCTTTATACACCTGCTCGTACACGGTCAGCTGCCAATCGTGCCCTTTGCCCAAAAGCGCGTGCAAGTCGTCGCCGCACCCTATGCGGTACTGTTTATCTTCGGTGTTGATTATAAAGTGATAAAAATACAAACCTTTTGTCGTAATGTTTACCTGCACCGTATATTCCGTTGTGGAATACGGGTCGGTCGAAACGTATTCCATAGGATAATACACTTCGCTTTCGCCGTCTTTGGTAAGCACCAAAAAAACTTCGCTCGGATTACTCGGTCGGTTAAACTTCAAGTTGAGCCTTAGCGGCTCGCCTACTTTCAACGCCCCGAACGGCTTTTTATATTCCTCCGAATTGGAGAAAAAACTTACCTGCTCATTCATAAATCTGCCTCCTGATATTCAGAATTGCTTTTTACTTCGTGGTTTTTGCTTTGCGCACCTTGCGCAAATTCCATATATTCTGTGCATATTCGTCTATGCTGCGGTCCGACGCAAAACGCCCTGCGTTTGCAATGTTTACGAGTGCCATTCTGTTCCAGCGTTCTTTGTCTTTGTATGCAACGTCTATATCGTGCGATGCGCGAATATAATCGTCTAAATCGAGTAAGCACATATAAGGGTCGGCAATGTTGTTGCTTCCCAAAATAAGATAATTTGCAATGTCGGCAAAGCTCTCGCCGTTAAAGCCCTCGCGCAAACGGTCTACTATGCGGCGGATTCGGTGATTGTCGGCATACAGATTACTCGGGTAATAGTTGCCCCACATTTTCTCCACTTCTTCCGCCTTTAAGCCGAATATGAAAATGTTGTCGTCGCCCACGCTCTCGCGTATTTCCACGTTCGCGCCGTCGAGCGTTCCCAAAGTTATCGCGCCGTTAAGCATAAACTTCATGTTGCTTGTGCCGCTCGCCTCTTTGCCGGCAAGAGAAATCTGTTCGCTGACTTCGCTCGCGGGAATAAGATGTTCGGCACGCGTCACGTTGTAGTTTTCGACGAACAGCACATCGAGCTTTTCTTTTATTTTGGGGTTCTTCTGAATTTCCGCGCTGAGGCAGTTTATAAGGCATATGATTCGCTTTGCGTGATAGTATCCTCCCGCCGCCTTTGCTCCGAACACAAACGTCTGCGGAGTAACTTCCTTATCGGGATTGTCGAGCAAGTCGAGATACTGCGATATTATTTTAAGCACGTTCATAAGCTGACGCTTGTATTCGTGCAAACGCTTTATCTGCGTATCGATTCTGCTGTGCGGATTAAGTATAAATCCGCTCGTGTCCTTGATATACTTTGCGAAATCCGTTTTGCAAGCGTGCTTTATTTTGCCGAGTTCGCTCAGTACGGTTTTGTCGTTTTTGTATTTTAACAGTCCTTCCAACTTCGTTGCGTCGCGGTCGGTATCCGCACCTACAAGGTCGGATATAAGCGATTTAAGGGCGGGATTCGACTGCGAAAGCCACCTGCGGTGCGCAATACCGTTTGTCACGTTGGTGAACTTATGCGGCATTACGGTGTAAAAGTCGTTAAACACACTCTCTTTGATAATGTCGCTGTGAAGCGCGCTTACGCCGTTTACGGCATGCGAACCTATAACGGCAAGGTTAGCCATTCGCACGTTTCCGCCTCCGAGACAAGCCATGCGGTTTACTTTGTCGAAGTCGTTGCACTTATCCATAGCCCATATGCAGAATCTGCGGTCGATTTCCTTAATAATCATGTAAATTCGCGGCAAAAGGACTTTGAACAGATGTTCGTTCCATTTTTCCAAAGCCTCCGCCATAACCGTGTGATTGGTGTAGGCAATGGTACGCGTGGTCATATTCCACGCGGTGTCCCAATCGTAGCCGAACTCGTCTACAAGCAGACGCATAAGCTCGGGAACGGCAAGTGCGGGGTGAGTGTCGTTAATATGAATCGCCGCAAGGTCGGGCAAATTGTCGAGATTCGGGTTGTTTTTAAGGTGGTCTTTTATTATGCTCTGCAAGCTTGCCGAAACCATAAAGTACTGCTGACTGAGTCTTAAAAGCTTGCCTTGCTCATGGTCGTCGCTCGGGTACAGCACTTTGTTTATAAGCTCCGCTTCGTTGTCTGCGCGGGTAGCCAAACTGTAATTCCCTTGCGTAAACGACTTCATGTCGAAATCGCTCTTACCGGAAGCCTGCCAAAGTCTGAGCACGCTTACTCCGTCGCTGTCGCCGCCGGAAATCATAACGTCGTACGGCAGAGCCTCGATAATATCGGCGTTTACGTGCTCAATGCGGCACTTGCCGTTTTCCCAATGTTCTTTAACCGTGCCGTTAAGCTTGATTTCGAAATTTTTATCCGAGCGCGGCATTTGCCAAACTTCCCCGCTGTTAAGCCACATATCGGGAAGTTCGACTTGCTGACATTCCACTATCTTTTGGCGGAATAAGCCGTATTCGTAGCGTATGCAAAATCCCATTGCGGGATAATTGAGCGTTGCCAAGCTGTCCATAAAACAAGCCGCAAGTCGCCCCAAGCCGCCGTTTCCGAGTCCCGCGTCCGACTCCAACTCGTATAATTCGTCGAGCTTAAAGCCCATGCTTTTAAGTGCCTCGCGCGCACTGTCTTCGAGTCCGAGATTGTAAAGATTGTTCTTTAAACTGCGCCCCAAAAGAAATTCCATACATAAGTAATAAACGCGCTTGTACTTGCCCTGCACTATTCTTTGGTTGTTTGCCTGTTTCTTTTTAAGCAGTTTATCTCTAAGCACCAAAGCAAGTGCTTTATACACTTGCTCTACCGTTGCGGTTTTTTTGGTTGCCGCAAAATACTTGTTTAGTTTGTCTGATATAAGTTCCAGCATCTCTTCGGTATTGTTTTGTGTCATATACCTGCGTTATACCTCCGTTTGAATGCTCCTTGTTTTTAAAGCACTTCTTTGTAATACTTGATATATTCTCCCGCCGACGACGTCCACGTAAAGTCGGAAGTCATTGCGCGGCGAACGAGTCCCGCCCATTTGTCTTTGTAATCGGTGTACAGCCCCACCGCGCGGTCGATTGCGCCCATCATGTCGTCGGTTGCATACCGCGAGAAACGGAATCCGTTTCCTATATCGCCGTTGTAGCAATCGACTATGCTGTCGGCAAGTCCGCCCGTTTCGCGCACTACGGGTATTGTTCCGTAACGGCACGCCATCATTTGGCTTAATCCGCAAGGCTCGCTTTTGCTCGGCATAAGGAATATATCCGCGCCCGCGTAAATCTTGTGCGACAAGTCTTTGTTAAAGGCTATAACCGCGCTGAATTTCTGACTGTACATTTTCTGCACGTGAGTAAAGTAGTTCTCGTAGTCGGGGTCGCCTTTTCCGAGCAATATCACTTGCACGTTTTTGCGGAGAATATCGTTCATGCACGCGCGCACAAGGTCGAGTCCTTTGTGACTTACGAGCCGCGAAACTATGGCTATTACGGGGGTGTCGGGCGATACGGGCAGACTGAGCATTTTTTGAAGTTCCGCTTTACCCTTTGCTTTGCCCGCCATGTTGTTTTCGTCATAGTTGCAGAAAAGCGCGCTCTGAGTTCTCGGATTGTAGGCGTCTACGTCGATTCCGTTGAGAATACCGCGGAGCTTAAAGCTGTTTTTAAGCAACACGTTTTCGAGCCCGTGCGCATAGTACGGGTCCATTATTTCGCGCGCATACGTAGGACTTACCGTTCCCACCGCGTCGGAGTAATCGATTGCGCCCTTCATGAGATTTATGCAACCGCGGTGCTCTATGCTCATATATTCGCGGTCGGGTATGCCGAACACGTCCTCGATTATACTGCGGCTGTACTTGCCCTGATACTCGATGTTGTGAATCGTGAACATTGTTTTAATGCCGCCGTATCCCGCGCGGTACATATAAAACAGCTTGTAATAAATGGGCACGAGTGCGGTTTGCCAATCGTGGCAATGCAGTATATCCGGTTTAAAGCCGAGATGCGGTATAAGCTCTACTACGGCACGCGACAAAAACGCAAAACGCTCGCCGTCGTCGTAATAGCCGTAAAGATTCGGGCGTTTGAAATAATACTCGTTATCTATAAAATAATACTTTGTACCCGAATAGTCAAGCTTAAACAGCCCGCAATATTGATTCCTCCATGCAAGAGGCACGTTTATATGGCATACAAATTCGAGCTTGTCGCGATACTCACTCGGGAAACATTCGTAAAGCGGAAGTATTACGCTCGCCTCGAATCCCGCTTTTTTGGCGTTTACGGCTTTGGGCAAACTTCCTATTACTTCGCCCAAACCGCCTGTGCCCGCAAACGGAAACGCTTCACTGCACACGTACAGCACTCTTTTTACGTCAAGCTCTTTCTTCTCGGATGCGGCTTTTACGGTGTCAAGCTCTTTCTTCTCGGGGATTGCTTTTTTCGCGGCGGCGGTTGTCTTTTTAACTGCCGTTCCGCTTTTTTCCGTAGCAACTTTTGCGGCAGGCTTTGTGTGAGTTACCGTTTGGGTTGCGGTTTTCTTTTCGGTCGCAACCGGCTCGGTTTTTTTGCTCTCGGTGGTTGCAACTGTCTTTTTGGTAGCCATATATATTCTCCTTTATAAAGTTGATTACGTAATTTTATATGTTGTTTTTCCCTTGTATGTTTTGTTTTTTTCGAAACCCGATTTATTTTTTCTCTTTATATAACGGTATCCTTGGCTATAAAGTACGGGTGCGTTTCGTGACCCGACAAAAGTCTGTCGCTCAGCACTTTTACCGCTTTGTCGGCTATTACGCAGTGAAGGCGCGAATTTTCGCAGACCACGGTGTCCTGAAATATAATCGAGTCGGTAATAACCGCGCCGCGCGCCACTTTAACGCCGCGAAACAGTATGGAATTGCGAACCTCGCCCTCTATCTCGCAACCGTCGGCAACGAGCGAGTTTGAAACTTTTGCGTTGCCTATGATTTTCGCGGGTGCGGAATCGCGCACCTTTGTGTAGATATTTGCGCCGTCTTTGTAGAACAGTTCGTCGCGCTTACTCTTATCGAGCAGTTCGAGCGAACGACTGTAATATTTCGCCAGAGAATCAATCGAAGCAAAATAGCCGCCGTAATTGTATGCGAATATTCTGTATTCTTTGCAACCGCGCACCAAAATATCGCGCGAAAAACTTGTATAACCCCAATCTTCCGCGTTTTCTATTATGCGCAAAAGGAATCTTCGGCCGATAACCATCATGTTGGTAAACGTCATTATTCCCTCGCCGGAAAGTTTATCCGACGTGACAACCTTTGTAACTCGGTTTTCCTTGTCGTATTCCACCGCAGTGCGAACGCGACGCTCGGGCGAAGTTATGTCGGTTTTGCTTACTATAACCGTTATGTCGGCATGATTAGCCTCGTGCCGAGCCACAACGTCGGCAAAATTGAAATTGCAAACCGCATCGCAATCGCTCATTACAACGTATTCTTCGTTGCTGTGCTTTAAAAAGGAATGTATACCGCATATCGCCTCGAAACGCGATTTGTAAAGCGAACCGCTGTTGCCTAAGTTATACGGGGGCAACACTATAAGTCCGCCCGTTTTGCGGTTTAAGTCCCAATACTTGCCGCTTCCCACGTGGTCCATAAGCGACTGATAATTCATTTTGGTTATAACGCCTATTTTTGTTATGCCGCTGTTTACCATGTTGGAAAGCGCGAAATCTATAAGTCTGTATCTTCCGCCGAACGGAATGGACGCCAATGTTCGCTTGCTTGTAAGTTCGGTAATTTCTTTATCGTGAATGTTACTGAATATTACACCCAAAGTTTTCATAATTTTCCCCTCGCCTCAGTCCACTATCTCGCCGGGGGCAACCTTTGCACCCTTGGCTATCTTATTGCCGCGCCCGATAAGAACAATGCTGTTGCGGTCGCTGTTTTCGTTTCCGATTTCGGCTTTGTCGCCTATTTCGACACACTCGTCAATCATGCCGTAACGCATTTTTACGTTTTTGCCGATTTTGGAATTGTTCATTATAACGCTGTTTTCTATTACGGTGCCTTCGCCTACCGTTACGCCCTCGCCTATTACCGAGTTTACAACCTTACCGTAAATTTCACAGCCCGTAGTTAATATAGAATTGTCGATTTCGGAATTTTTGCCGAAGAAAGTAGGCGGCAGAGGCTCGTTGCGCGAATAAATCTTATTGCCCATATCGTTAAGCGACAGCACGGGGTGTTCGCCGAGCAAATCCATGTTCGCTTCCCAAAGGCTCGTTACCGTGCCAACGTCTTTCCAATACCCCTTAAACTGATATGCAAACATGCGCTTCTTTGCATTAAGCATGGCGGGAATTATGTTTTTGCCGAAATCGTTTTCCGATTTCGGGTTTGCCTCGTCGGCAATAAGTTCCGATACGAGAACGTCTTTTTTGAAAATGTATATGCCCATGCTCGCGTGATTCGACTTAGGCTGTTTGGGCTTTTCTTCGAAAGAAATTATACGCTTGTCTTTGTCGTAGTCCATTATGCCGAATCTGCTTGCTTCCTCGGCGGGAACGTCGATAACGCTTATGGTACAGTCGGCGTTGTTCTCGATATGCTCGCGCAGCATATCCGAGTAATCCATTTTGTAAATATGGTCGCCCGAGAGTATTATTACGTGCTCGGAATCATACTCGTTTAAAAAGTGAATGTTTTGGAAAATGGCGTTCGCCGTTCCTTTGTACCACTCGCCGCCGTGCTTTGCTTGGTACGGAGGAAGCACGTGAGCTCCGCCGTAAGTGCGGTCAAGGTCCCACGGTTCGCCCGTACCGATATACTCGTTGAGAATAAGCGGCTGGTACTGCGTAAGCACGCCAACCGTGTCGATACCCGAATTGGTACAGTTTGAGAGCGGAAAGTCTATTATGCGATATTTCGCACCGAACGACACCGCAGGCTTGGGCGCACGGCTCGTGAGCGCGTATAATCGCGTTCCCTGTCCGCCTGCCAAAAGCATTGCCACACATTTTTTCTTCTTCATAATATCCCCTTATATCCGTAAAATATTTTCTTATCGTTTTTTTGCCGCAGGCTTGGGCGCGCTCTTTGCCGCCGCAGATTTTGCCGCGCTCTTTGCCGCCGCAGGCTTGGTCGCCGCCGACTTTTTTGCATCGGCGGGCAACACTTTACCCGTCATATATATGCCGCACATGGGCGGAATATTCATTGTTACGCTTGTGGTCTTACCGTGACTTTCTTTAAGCTCCGTTTTGTGCTTAATCGGCCTAAATCCGAAACCCGTCACGTCACTGCGAAGTATTTCGGTAAATTCGCCTTTTTCGCACCCGAACGTGTAATTATCGATTTCCACCGGCGAAAAATTGAACACGCATAAAAGTCTGTTACCCTTGGAATCGCGCCGCTCGTAAATTATTACGTTGTTGTTGCGGTCGTCGGGGACAAGCCACTCGAACCCTTTCCAATCGTCGTCGATTTCGTAAAGCGCGGGGTGAGTTTTATATATCTTATTAAGCTCGGTAACGAATTCAAGCGCACCCTTGTGTGCGGGATACGTCAAAAGATTCCAATCGAGCTCCGACGCGAAATCCCACTCTTTGAACATTCCGAGCTCACTGCCCATCATGAGCAGTTTTTTGCCGGGGTGCGCAAACATATTCATCAAGTAATTTCTGAACCCCGCGAACTTCGTTTCGTAATCGCCCGGCATTTTATTGAGCAACGACCCTTTGCCGTGCACGATTTCGTCGTGCGAAATGGGCAGGATATAATTCTCCGAAAACGCGTAAGTCATGGAAAAAGTAAGCTGATTGTGTTTTCCCGCTCTGAACAGAGGGTCGGTTTTGGCGTAATCGAGAGTATCGTTCATCCACCCCATGTTCCATTTGTAATTAAAGCCCAAACCGCCTATTTCGGCGGGGCGTGTAACAAGAGGCCACGCAGTGCTTTCTTCGGCAATCATCATTACGTTTTTGAACTCGCCGAATATCGCCGTGTTGAGAAGACGGAAAAATTCTATGGCTTCCAAATTCTCTTTTCCGCCGTATTTGTTGGGACGCCACTCCGTGCGGGCGTAATCGAGGTACAGCATGCTCGCAACCGCGTCAACCCGAAGTCCGTCTATGTGAAACTCCCTGAGCCAATACAGCGCGTTCGAAATGAGAAAGCTTTTTACTTCCGTTCTGCCGTAGTCGAAACATCTCGTTCCCCACTCTTTGTGTTCGCGGCGCAAAGGGTCTTCGGGTTCGTATAAAGGCAATCCGTCAAACTCGAAAAGTCCGTGCGCGTCTTTGGGAAAATGCCCCGGCACCCAATCGAGAATTACGCCTATTCCCGCATTGTGAAACTTGTCTACAAGATATGCGAAATCTTCGGGCGTACCGTAGCGCGAAGTCGGCGCATAGTAACCCGTTACCTGATACCCCCAACTGCCGTCGTAAGGATACTCGGCAATTCCCATAAGTTCGACGTGAGTGAATCCCGCGTTTTTAATATAATCTGCGGATTCGTCGGCAAACTTGCGGTAATCGAAATAATTTCCGTCCTCGTATTTGCGCCATGAGCCGATGTGCGCCTCGTAAATGCTTACGGGTGCGCGATAAGTATTCGTGCTCTCGCGCGCCGCCATATAATCGCCGTCGCGCCACTTTATAACGGACATATCGTACAGCTTGCCCGAAAAGTTTCCGCCCGTTTCGGTATGGCAAGCGTAAGGGTCGGTTTTGTAAAGCTTGCGCCCGTCCTGCGTATAAATTACGTACTTGTAATTGTCGAAAACCTTTGCGCCGCCAACCGAGCCGCTCCAAATTCCGCGATTACACGCAAGCGGCTGTTCCGTCCAACCGTTGAAATCTCCCGACACCGCCACAGCCTTTGCACGCGGTGCAAAAACCGTAAAATATGCCGTATCCCCTTTTAACTTACTGCCGAAATACTTATATGCGTCCGTCTGTTTGCCACTGTAAAAAAGTTCTGTGCTTACATCATCCATGTAGTATGTTTTATCCTTTTTCGCCCTTATTTCTATATTATTATACCACACCTTTATATAAATTTCAAGAGGGTTTTAAAATTTAATTACAAAATTTTCAAAAGGCTATTGACAATATTGACATTGTCTTATATAATGTAAATATAGAAAGTACGCATATATAAAAAACATATAAAAAACTTACATTACACATGCCGAAATCGGTTGACTTTTAAAAGCTATATGCTATAATAATTGCGTAAAATGCTTATCAGCAAAGACGCTGTAAGAATTTTCGATAATCACACTCGGAAATTCGCAGCGTTTTTTTATTGCCCGTATCGGCATTTTATCGCACAACCGACAATATCGCAACAGTACAAACAGTCGAAAGGAGAATAAAAAAGTATGACAAACGTACCCGAAATGTTCGGCACTCTCGTGTTTAACGATAAAGTTATGCAACAGAGACTGCCCAAAGAAACGTACACCGCGCTGAAAGCCACGATAAACAGCGGAACGGCTCTCGACCCCTCGCTTGCAAACACAGTGGCGACGGTAATGAAGGATTGGGCAATCGAACACGGTGCAACTCATTACACGCATTGGTTTCAGCCCATGACGGGCATAACCGCCGAAAAGCACGACAGCTTTATATGTCCCTCGGGCGACGGCACGATTATTATGAACTTTTCGGGCAAAGAGCTTATCCACGGCGAACCCGACGCATCGAGCTTTCCCTCGGGCGGATTGCGCTCTACTTTCGAAGCGCGCGGCTACACCGCATGGGACCCGAGCAGCTACGCATTTATAAAAGACGGCGCACTGTGCATACCCACGGCGTTTATATCGTACTCGGGACAGGTGCTCGATAAAAAGACTCCTCTGTTGCGTTCGATGCGCGCAATAAGCGAGCAGGCGGTGCGCGTACTTCGCGCAATGGGCGATGAAAACGTAAACCGAGTAACCGCTACGGTAGGACCCGAACAGGAATACTTTCTTATAGACAAAGAGCTTTGGAAAAAGCGTAAAGACCTTATTTTTACGGGCAGAACGCTGTTCGGCGCGCGTCCCCCCAAAGGGCAGGAACTCGAAGACCACTACTTCGGCAACATACGCCCGCGCGTAATCGCATATATGGACGACCTCGACCGCGAATTGTGGAAGCTCGGGATTTTGGCGAAAACGCGCCACAACGAGGTTGCTCCCGCGCAACACGAGCTTGCCCCCATTTTCACATCGGTAAACGTGGCGACCGACCATAATCAGCTCACCATGGAAGTCATGAAGAAAGTTGCGGACCGCCATAATCTTGTATGCCTTTTGCACGAAAAACCGTTTGCGGGCGTAAACGGCAGCGGCAAACACAACAACTGGTCTATATCGACCGACGACGGCGACAATCTGCTTAACCCCGGAAAGACTCCCGAAAGCAACTATCGCTTTTTGCTGTTTTTAACTGCGGTTATAAAAGCGGTAGACCTTCATCAGGATTTGCTCAGACTCAGCGTGGCAAGCGCGGGCAACGACCACCGTTTGGGTGCAAACGAAGCTCCTCCCGCGATAATATCGATATTCTTAGGCGGAGAGCTTACGGGAATACTCGAATCGATGAGCGCGGGAACGGCTTATCAGGGAAAAAAGGGAAACAAAATGCAGGTTGTAGAATCGATACCCGAATTTATGTCGGACACCACCGACCGCAACCGCACTTCTCCTTTTGCGTTTACGGGCAACAAATTCGAGTTCCGCAGTTTGGGGTCGACATTTAACATTGCTTGTCCCAACGTAATGCTTAACACCGCCGTTGCCGACGTACTCGCAGAATACGCCGACGTTCTCGAATCGAGCAAAGACGTAAACAAAGCCGTTAAAAAACTTATAGTAGACACCTACGCCGCTCACAAGCGAATCGTATTCAACGGCAACAACTATTCGGAAGAATGGGTCAAGGAAGCCGAAAAACGCGGACTGCTCAATCTTAAAACCACTCCGGAGGCGCTCCCCTATTACACACGCGAAGAAAACCTTGCCATGTTTGCACGTCACAAAATTTACACCGCAGAAGAAATCAAGGCGCGCAAAGATATACTCCTCGAAAACTACTGCAAGGTTATAAACATAGAGGCTCTTACCATGACGGATATGGCAAGCAAGCAGATAATACCCGCATGTTTGGACTACACCAAATCGCTTGCCGAAGCGGTACATACCAAATCGGAAATAGGAGTAAACGCCGAAACCGAAAAGAGTTTGCTCGGACGCATAGACGCGCTCATAAACTCGGCATATGCGGCAAACGGCAATCTTTGCGAAGCCACAGTTAAGGTAAAGAGCATAGAAGGACTCGAAAAGCAAGCTCTCGCTTACTACAACGTAGTGTTTGCGGCAATGCGTGAGCTTCGCGCCGCATGCGACGAACTCGAAATGCTCGTTCCCGAAAACGCATGGCCGATACCCTCGTACGCAGACTTGCTGTTCTCGGTATAAAAACGCCGCGGTAACAAAACGCGGCGATAAACCCAATAAAATCCGCCCTCGATATGGGCGGATTTTTTACGTAAAACAATCCGTTATTTTCGTAGAAAATATGTTGTCTGCATAAAAATATCCGTTGCCGTTAAAGGCAACGGATATTCGCTTATTTAATCGCTTTGAATATTCTTCTTTTAACTTCTTCCGTATCCTTCGATTCCGGAATAGTAAAAGCTATTATCGGTATGCCCGCGTCGGCGCAGATTCCGGCAACTCTTTGGTCGCGCGCGCGTCGGTCGGCTCGGTTGTGCGACGAATCGTTGAGTTCGATTAAAAGCAACGGTTCGGTCGTTGCGGGATTTATAACAACGAAGTCCGCTATGCGGAATAATTCGTTTCTGAAAGACGCATTCGGTTTATCTATAACCGACACAAGCGGCGCCTGCGGGTACACTTCGTAACGCCCGCAAAGCACACTCTTTAAAACGCGGAAAAAGTTCTGTTCGGGCAACGTAAGATATTGCGCTTTTTTTCGGTACAGCCTTACCGCCGTACCCTTTTCTCGGTACAGACGCGCAAGATTTACCACGCAAATCAGAAGTAAAATAACCGCCGAGCAACTTGCGGCAAGCAACCATGCGTTTCCTTTGTCGGCATAAAAATACGATGCCGTTACCGCGACAACCGTACATACTACGGTGCCGAGAATATACAGCCGTTTTTTCATTTAATTTCAGTGATTATTGCGCTTGGGAATAATGGCAACGCGGCGCGAGGGGTCATGACCTTCGCTACGGGTGAACACGTCGTCGCGTTCGCTGAGCGTTGCATGAATAATTCTGCGGTCCGCGCTGTTCATTGCGTCCAATGTAACTTTGCGACGGGTGCGTACTGCCTTATCCGCCATGCGGCGCGCAAGTCCCTCTAAGGTTTCCTTGCGGCGGTCGCGATAACCGAGACCGTCTACCGTAACGTGCACGAACTTTCCGTGCGACGTGTTTATAATCGAGCTGACAAGCTGACCGAGGGAATCGAGAACTTCTCCTCTGTGCCCTATTACTCGGGAATCGTCGGTTTCCACGTTAATGCGCAGACCTTCCTCTACGCTCACTTCAACCGTACCGTCTATTTTCATAAGTCCGAGCAACTCGGTCAAAAACGCCTTCGATTCGTTCACCTGTTCCTCGGTGGGGTCAACCGATTCGCGTTGCTTTTTCTTGTGGTCTTTATTCTCTTTGCGCTCTTTATTTTTGCGCTCGCCGTTAGGGGTTTCGGTTTTCGTCTTTTCCGAATCTTCCGCCGCCTCCGCGCTTTCTGCCGACGCCGCAGTTTTTTCCGCTTTGGCTTTCGGCGATTTCGCGGATTTTCCGAAGTCGGATTTTGTGGTAGGCTCCAACTTTACGGGCGCACTTCCCCAATGCGGCTCGTCGGCGGGCGCTTTGTCCGCTTTTACCTGCGACGCGGCTTTTGCTTTCTTTTCGGCTTTAACCTGCGGCTTTTCTTTTTCCGTCTGCGGTTTTTCGGATTCGGGTTTTACTTCCGCTTTTACGGCAACGTCGCTCTCATTGAGTCCGTCGTCGTACGTTATCGAAACTTTCGCCTTCTTAAACAGTCCGCCGTTGTTTATGATTTTAATGTCGGCGTCGTCAAGCGTTATACCGAGCGACTTTAAGCCCTCGTCTACCGCCTCTTGAACTTTTTTACCTGTAAATTCGACAGTTCTCTCCATAGTCTGTGCTTGCTCCTGTATTTAAAATCGAATTATAAATCTTTGGGGTCGGGGCGTCCGTACTTCTGCACGCCCGTGGTGAGCTTCTTTTCTTTGCTCTTGTTTTTGCCGTTCATGGCAAGAGTGGTTATTACGTTTATAAGAATCGTCGCCGCCGAGTTTACAACTATATACAGCGTAAACATTGCGGTGTACGAGAGTGCGAATATACCCATCATAAGCGGCATGATAATCATCATCATCTTCATACTGCCGCCCATGCTGCCTTCGGCAACTTGTCCCGACTTCTTTTGCAAACGGGTGGTAATAAACTGACTTAAAAAGCTGAGCGCAACCGAAAGTATGGGAAGTATCAGATAACCGTTTACGCGGTTGTGCGGCGAACTTTTTGCAAGCAACGCGCCCATTACGTTGTTATACGTGCTTTCGCTTATCATATCGGCGTAGGTTACGCTGTTGAAAACTTCGTCTTCTTTAATCTTTAATTTCGATTTTACTTTGCTGTAAGTTTTGAAGTTCGATATGTTGCTTAAAAACGAATCGTGCGAAAGTATTGCTCTGCTCCACGGCACGTCTGGCGACCATATGTTGCTTACCCACAAAAACGACTCTTTGATTTCGCCGTATTTGTTTTCAACCGCCTTTTGCGCAACCGGCTTAATATAAGTGTTTTCCATTTCGTCCCGCGTGCGCAGTAAGTCGCGGGCGTTTTTGCCGTCGTCGCTCTCGTTCCATGCGTCGTAAGCCGCCTTGTAAGCCGCCTCGCCGCCCTTGTCGGAATCCCATTCACCCTCGGTTTTGTAATCGTCCTCTTTCGGCGCGGTCATAAGAACGTCACGATACAGTTCGGTAATCTCGTTCCACGATATTTCGCCGTAATCGGATATTTCGAACTTCTCGTCGAGGTTTTCCGCAACCGTTGCGGTATAGGTGTCGTACAACTCCAAATATTGCTTTAAGTTCATGAACTGCGAAATATTACGCAATCCCGCAAACAGATAAAAGAATAGGACAAGAGTAACAATCATGGGCAAACAGCTCGAAAAATAGCTGAATCCCTCTTTTTTGTTAAGCTCCATCTGCTTTCTTGCAAGCATCTGCTTATCGCCCGCATACTGCTGTTGCAGTTTTTCGAGTTGCGGCTTTAAGCGTTCGGTGATTATCTGATTTTTGCGCATCTTGAAGCGTTGGAACAAATCGAGCGGCAAAAGAAGGATTTTAAGGCACACCGTGAAAAACACTATACGCCAGCCGTAATTCACTATAAATTTGAATAAGCCGAGTATAAGTATTTCCCACAAACCGCTCGGGTTATGCAGATAATCGGCGACAGCCGACGTTAAAAAAGCCATTTCATGTCTCCTTTTGGATTATCGGGTACGGGGTCGAATCCGCCCTCGCCCCACGGCGAGCAACGCCAGATTCTTTTTGCACCCATTGCTATGCCGCGAAATACTCCGAACTTGCGAATTGCCTCTAACATATAGCTCGAACAACTCGGGTAATACATGCAAACGTCGGGCGTGAGCGGCGATATGCACTTTTTGTAAAAGAGTATCAGTCCCTCGAACAGCCACCTGAATGTTATTATGAATTTAATCACGCGCCACGGCGTTAATTTCTTTTTTTTCATACAGCTCGGATTTTATAAGCATTTCGTTAAGCTTATCGCATATTTGCGCATACGTTAGTTCATGCGCGCCCTTGCGCGCCGATACCACTATTTGCGCGGGCTTTATATTCCCTACGTATCCGCGCAGTGCCGCTCGGATTCGTCTGCGAATCTTATTCCTGACAACCGCGTTACCCACGGCATTGGGAACGCTTATCCCTATTTTCGGCGCGCCCGCACGCGACAATACGTACGTGAGTTTAAGCTCGCCCGAGCTTTTGCAAACTCCGCGCTTGTACACGTAGTTAAACGAACCGCGCTTTGTCAGTCTGTTGCGTTTTTCAAGCATGTAAGTATATAAAGAGCCATCGCCGCAAGCAATGACTCTTATAATCCACCGTTATTCAAAAAATCAGTTGCTGCCCAAAGGTTTGGGAGTAATACGCGCGCGTCCCTTTCTTCTGCGGCGGCTGAGCACGTTACGTCCCGATTTGGTCTTCATGCGCTGACGGAATCCGTGTACTTTGTTCTGAGCGCGCTTTTTGGGTTGATAAGTTCTTTTCATTTTTCCTGTTCCTTCATTACAAAATTGTTGCTTATATATTATAAGGCACACGAGTGTAAAAAGTCAAACGATTTTACGCGCTTAATGCAAGTATTTTAGCTTGCCAAAGCACAAGCCGAAAGCGTATAATATAATCATGACGATTCAGAAAATTTTATCGGGCATGCGAAAAGCGTGTACCGAGCTCGATTTAATAAGCGACGGCGACAAAATAACCGTAGGCGTATCGGGCGGAAAAGACAGTCTTGCGCTTTTATCGGCGCTTGCGGCATACCGCAGATTCTCGCCCGAACATTACGAGCTTAACGCGATTACAATCGATTTGGGACTCGGCGCAGACTACACTCCCGTTGCCGAATACTGCAAAAGCATAGGCGTTGAGTACATATGCGAAAAAACGGATATAGGCGACATAATATTCAACGTGCGCAAAGAGAAAAACCCGTGTTCGCTGTGCTCTAAAATGCGGCGCGGCGCGCTGAGCAGTATAATGGCAAAATGCGGATTCGACAAACTTGCGTTGGGGCATCACGCCGACGATTTGGCGGAGACATTTTTGCTGTCGCTGTTTTACGAAGGACGTATTTCCACATTTGCGCCAAAGTCGTATATGAGCCGAAGCGGCGTTACCGTTATACGCCCGTTTATTTACATCTCGGAAGCCGACGTTGCCGCTCTTGCCCGCGACATGAATTTGCCGATTGTTCACAATCCATGTCCCGCAAACAAACACACTCGGCGCGAATATGTTAAAACGCTTATAAAAAATATCTGCGCCGACGTTCCCATTGCCCGCGAACGTATGATTTCGGCAATCACCCACCCCGAACGCAATAATCTGTGGGACGCACCGCAGTCGTTTTCGGACACGCAAAAAACAGAGTAAAAATTTGTTATAAATTGTCGATTTTGCGCATATCTTCTTAGTACGACAAAATTAAGAGGTAGCGCAATGAAAACTTATATCATTTCACGCGCACGGGCGCTCGGCGAGCATATTGCCGCCACGGGCGACACCGTTCGCGGTGCCGGCGAAAAGTTCGGCGTAAGCAAAAGCACCGTACATAAAGACGTTACCGAGCGACTGCGCGCAATCGACTCACAGCTTTACGAGCGGGTACACGATATACTCGAGCTTAACCTTAACGAACGTCATTTGCGCGGAGGCAACGCCACCCGCGAAAAGTACAAAAATAAAAACAAAAGCAACCTTTAATTCTTCCTCCTTTGTAAAAAGAGTTGTCCGCAACGACGGGCAACTCTTTTTTTGGCGTTTTATTCGCACAATATGCTCGATTATTCATATAATCTGCTTACCGGTAAATCCGCATAAATGGATTCGATTGCCTCGGCAAACATGGGAGCAACCGTAACTTCCTTGATTTTCGCTATGCGCTTTTCGGGAGGAAGTTCTATTGTGTCGAGCACGAATAATTCTTCTATTACCGAATTTTCAAGGCGTTCCATTGCGGGGCCCGAGAGTACGGCGTGAGTACAGCAAGCATAAACCGCAGTGGCGCCGCCAACGTCTATAAGAGCTTTCGCGCCTTGCGTTATTGTGCCTGCGGTATCAATCATATCGTCTACCAAAAGACATTTTTTGCCCTTTACGTCGCCTACAATGTTCATAACTTCCATTACGTTTGCTTTCGGGCGGCGTTTATCGACTATCGCAAGATTGAGGTTGAGCTTTTGCGCCATCTGACGCGCTCTGCCAACGCTTCCCACGTCGGGCGAAACAACAATCATTTCTTCTTTATCTTTCATAAAATCCTGTTTTAAGAGTGCCTTTGTAAGCACGGGTATGCCCAAAAGGTGGTCTACGGGAATATCGAAGAATCCTTGAATTTGAGCGGCGTGCAAATCCATTGTAAGCACACGGTCGGCTCCCGCACTCGTAAGAAGGTCGGCTACGAGCTTTGCGGTAATGGGGTCGCGCGCACGGGCTTTGCGGTCCTGACGGGCGTATCCGAAGTAAGGTATTACCGCCGTAATTCTTCCTGCGCTTGCACGACGCAACGCGTCAATCATTACAAGCAGCTCCATTAAATTGTCGTTTACCGGAAAAGCCGTGGACTGAATTACGAATACGTCGCAACCGCGTACGGTCTCGCCGATATGCACCGAACATTCGCCGTCGCTGAACGTGCCTACTTCGGCGTCGGCAAGCTGCATTTTAAGCTTGTCCGCTATGGCTTGCGCAAGCTTGCGGCTTCCGTTGCCGGCAAACAGCTTTATTTTGTTTCCGTGTGCTATCATTGTATGTACTCCTTTGTGAATTGAACTTACTATTCTTTGGGGGCGAACTTATTGCCGAGCCAATCGGGCTTATTCACCTGACGCGCTCGCGCTATCGCAAGATTGCCCGCGGGTACGTCGCGGTTGAGCGTACTGCCCGCGGCGATAAATGCGCCGTCCTCTATTACCATGGGCGCAATGATGTTGCTGTTGCTTCCCACAAACACGCGCGACCCCACTTTCGTGCGGTATTTATCCTTGCCGTCGTAGTTCACGAACACCACGCCGCAACCTATATTGCAACCGTCGCCCATTTCAACGTCGCCCACATACGAGAGATGCGAAACTTTGCACGCCGTGCCTATAATGCTCTTTTTTATTTCCACGAAGTCGCCTATGCGGCAGTCGGGACCTATTATGCTGTCGGGGCGTATATACGCAAACGGCCCCACCTTTGTTCTTTCGCCTATATAACTGCGATAAATGCGACTGCTGTTAATCTCCGCGCCCTCGCCTATAATTCCGTCCTCGATTACGTTGCAGTATAAAAGCTTTGCTCCGTCGCGTATCACCGTTTTGCCCTTTAAAATGTTTTGCGGCCCTATTTCCGCACCTGCGGCGATTACTACGTCGCCTTCAACTACGGTAGTGCCCAAATCGGCGAATTTTACGCCGTTGTCGCTGTGATACCTTAATATGCGGTTGCGCATTATGTCGGTTATTAGCGACACGTTATGCGGAGTGTTTGCCGTAATGAAATCTTCTTCCGCGAAATAATAACTGCGGTCGGTATAAAGTTTTTCGCAAGACAATAAAAATGCCGTGCGGAATATGTAACCGCGCGTCATTTTAACTACATTGAGATTCCCCTTGTCGGCAACGGCAACCGCGTCTGCCACCGTTTTTTTAGTTATAAGCGGAGTGTCGGAAAACAGCACCGCGGTATACGTTTTGCTTATATCGGCAAAGTGCTTTGCCTGTGCGGGAACTTCGAGATTTTCGTCGTAATCGATTGCCGCAACACCCGAATCCTCGCCGAGCGAAAGCTTAACCCAATCAAGCATTGTCTTACCCAAAAGCACCGTGCTTGCGGTGTCGCCCACGGAATCGCTTTTAACTTTCAGAATAATGCCGAATACGCTTTCCATAACAAATTTATTATAGTATTTTCGACGCGTATTGTCAAGCAAGGCGGCACTACGAAACGCAAATTTTTAACCTTATTTTGCGTCCGTCCCGCCGCCGTCGCGCACACCCGAATTGCGCTTGCCCGCCTTGCGCTTGTCCTTGAAAAATTCTCTTATGGGGTTAAGGCACTCGTCCTTTAAAATTCCGCGCTCCACCCTCGCGCGATGATTAAAGCGTTCGTCGCCCGCGAGATTCATAACCGTTCCGCAACAGCCGAAACGCAAATCGTCCGCGCCGTAATACACGGTTCGTATGCGCGAATACACAATCGCGCCGCTGCACATTACGCAAGGCTCTAATGTTACGAACAAGTCGCAGTCGCAGAGATTCCAACGCCCGAGCTTTTTGCCCGCCTTGCGGATTGCCACAATCTCGGCGTGAGCGGTCGGGTCTTTTTTCGTTTCGCGCTCGTTTTTGCCGCGTGCGACGATTTTCCCGTCGCAAACCATCACTGCGCCCACCGGCACTTCGCCGTTCTTCTCCGCCTTGAACGCCTCGCGCAGTGCGGCTCTCATGAATTTTTCTTTTTGCGCGTCGGAATATGCGGGCTTGTCCTCGTTGTTCATTTTAACCGTTTCCTTGTTTTGATATTTTGTAACCGTGCGATTAAGGCAGAAATCCCGACTCTGCCATGTACTTGTAAAGCTTTACGGGAAGTATCGGCTCGCGTGCGAAATCAGCGTTTATGCCCGTATCGGGTATGGGGTGGGTAAACGAATCGGATACGAGTTCGAGCGTAAACGACGGTATACCGAGTCGCGACACGCACCAATCTTTATAACCGCCCGCACTCTCGGCAGTGCCGTGAATAAGTTTATAACCGGTAAGAGCCGCGGCATATTCGGCAACCGCGCGGTCGCGTTCAAGCGACTCTTTTTCCTGTCCGAATTCGTAATAAATAACCTGACCTTTGGCATGATACGAAAGCGTGAGCACGGGTTGGATTTTTTTTGTAAAGTCGGCTATCGCACGCGTTTCGGGTTCGGAAAAAGCGTAAGCACCTATGTAATTCTCCGCGCCCGCGGTGCGAACATTCTGCCGTCCGCTACCCCACATGGCGTCGAAGTTCACGTTCAGGTCTACTCCCGCGGCGTTGGCTTTCCAAAGCGAGAAGTCGGCATTGCCGCCGTTTAACGCAATAAGCTTGCCTTTATCGAAACCGAACGCGTCCGCTCCGTCCGACACAAGCACGTTGCCGTCGGGATTTAGCATGGGGACGAAATACAGCTTAAAGCCTATATCGTCCGACAGTATTTTATAAAGCTGCTTTATTGCAAAAAGCGTGCCGACGTGTTCGCGCGCGTGAATCCCCGCGGTAACTATAACCGAGTGATTTCCGTTACCCAAACGCACATAAGGAATTATGCGTCCGTACACGCTCGCGCCTATCGCGCCCGTTTCCACGCCGAAACGCGACAGGTAATTAACGTCGTCAAGCAACTCGCCGTATGTATACATATATCGACTCTCCTCCGTTAGTCAATATATGCCCGCTTTGTTATTTATGGTACGGCATTTTTGCGCTTATTGTAAAAGCTCTGTAAATCTGTTCGAGTAATATAACCCGCATGAGCTGATGCGGATACGTCACACGCCCGAAACTTATTTTTTTATCGGCGTGATTTTTTATACGCTCGTCCACTCCTTGGCTTCCGCCTATAATAAAGCGCACGTTTTGTTTGCCGCCGAGATACGCCGAATCGAGAATTTCCGAAAGTCCCTCGCTCGAAACAAGCTCGCCGCTTATATCGCAGAGTATGCGGTACTCGCCGCTCTTGAATGTTTTTTCTATGGCGTCGCTCTCGCGCTTTACTTCGCACACGGCGCAGTCGTCAAGCTCGTTTACCGTAAGCTTGCAGAATCTTTGCAGACGCTTTGCATACTCCGCCGCCGCATCCGCAAAATATTTTTCTTTGAGCTTGCCTACGCACGATATACTTACCGCTTTCATCTTATAGCTCCGAAAATAAACGAGAACACCGTAGTAAGAACGGTAAGCACAATCGCGCCTATAAAAAACGCGTTGTCCGCAAGCGTGGGCTTATACAAATCTTCTTTAACCGCCTCGCCGTACACCTCTTTATCGAGCCCCATTTCACGCACTTGATGCGGGTTCTGCTCGCCCACAAGCACAACGCGATTGTTTGTATGGTCGAATCCCGAGTCGGCGATTATATCCTTTTTCTTGCGGAGCTTACGCGACGAATTGAGGTACAGCATAAGCATTACTATGCCTATTGCTATTGCCGCCGTAAGCACGAATCCTATAACGAGAAGGTACGGACGCGTTGCGGCGACTTCGTTGACGAGCGTAAAAAATCCACCCTCGAACCACGTGCCCTTAAAAAAGCCGTAAGTGTCGGCATAGTCGAAAAACACCGACGACGAATTGTTCACAAAATGAATTATCATTGCGGGATATACGCTTTTAAGCTTAATGCACAGAAACGCCATAAACGCACCGAATAACGCGGTATAAAACACCTGCGTTATGTTTTGGTGAAACAGCCCGAACTCCAAACCCATTATTGCCACTGCGGTGTAAAACGGAAAACTGCCTTTAATTACGGTAAGAAGTCCGCCGCGATTGAAAAATTCTTCGCAAAACCCCGGCAAAATTCCCGTAAGCACAAACGACAGTATCATTAAACCCGCCGAAAATTTTTCGGGCAACGGGTTCGACGCATGAGTATACCCGAGCGCGGAAATAATCCCCTGCCATATTCCGCTTACTCCTATCGTAAGAATAAAACAGCAAAGTCCGAGCGGCACGGCAAGCACGCAGTTATACCACTTCGTTTTGTGAAAACCGGAAAAATCGAGAATCTGCTTAACGCTCTTTTTGAGCACGAATTTGTAAACCAGCACGGGCATAACGAAAAGCACGCCCACCTGAACAAGCAGAGTAAACACGAGGTCGGAAACCGTGTCGTCGGTTATGGGCAGATAATACGATAACAGTCTGAAAAGAGTTACGCCCGCGGCAACGCAAAAGGTTATAAGCCCCATTGTGCGGTACTGCTTTTGTCTGCTTACGCCCTCTGCTCTTTCATGATAAAGTTGTATCTCTTTATTTTCCATTTTTCGCCGTCAATCCGTAACCTGTTTTAAGAACATTTTTTGCCGTCAATCCGTAACCCGTTTTACATCAAAGACATTACAAATACGAGTATCCACATCACAAAGCACAACCCTATCGAGCCTATATAAATCATCATGCCCGTGGTTTTCGAAATATTCCTTATTTTGCTTTTGCCCGATTTAAGCGGTACGCCGTCGGTAGCTTGCGAGCTTTCGGGCTCGGCATTGCCGCCGTTTTGCGATTCGGCTTGCGAGGATTCCGACGCGTTGTCGGCTTTGCGCGGCTGTTCCGCATTATCGGATTTTTGCGATTTTCCCATTGCGTAACAAATAAAGAATATCGCCGCGCCGCAAGCAAGCATAAGCGCAATCGTTACAAGCGCGATTCCCCACGCGGGCAACGAAAACACTCCCGTAAAAAACAGTTCGAGCGGTTCGTTCGCCGTAAGCGCGATAAGATTGCTCACCGAGTGTATCATAACGGGCGCAACCATTGTGTTGCTTTTCAACGCCGCAAGCGCGCACACGTAACCCAAACACAGCTGATAAACCGTTTGCTCGGGATTCATGTGCATAAACGAGAACGCAAGCGCACTTAAAAGTGCGGCAATATACGGGTTAAAGGATTTTTTCAGTCCGCCGAGTAAAAATCCGCGGAATATAAATTCTTCGACAACGGGCGCAATTATCACTATCGTAAGTATTCCCAATCCCCATTGTCCCGCCGTGACAAGCTCAATCCCCGCAGAAGGATTATATCCTATATCGAGCAGAAATAACTCGAATAATTGCGCCGGAAGAAAAAATCCCAACATTGCCAAGAACGGCAGAATCAAGCCGAGCACGGGGTCGGCTTTGTTGTTCCGAGCGGCGGGTGCGACAAGCATTTTTACCGCTTTTTTGTTTGCGCCGTAATAAAAGAAAGGTACCGACGCAAACGCAACCTGCAACAGAATCATGCACGCAAGCTGCGCGTACGTTCCTTGCCCGAACTGCGAATTACCAGTCATCGCCGAACCTATGCCCAATACAATACTTATCAACACCTGCATTGCAAGGTTTGCGACAATCGCAAATATATATATCATTATGCCGTCGGAAAAGCTTATTTCTCTTTTACCGTCCATTCCGTAAACCTCCGCATAATCGTATTTTATTTCCGAATCCGTGCTTTAATAAAACCCGTTCGGTCGCAATGTAAAGTTAAATGCCGACAAATCATACTATTTCCATAAGTCCCGAAAGTTTATCGGGAAGCGCGACCGTAAGCCCGACTCCGCCGTAACCCGCGCTATCAAGCACTTCGTAGCACTCCGAATACGCAAGCTCGGGATAATTGTTCTCGCGGCTTAAATGAGCAAGTATAAAGTGTCCTACGCCCGCGCGCGCATACTTTAACAATGCGGCGGCGCAGTCGGCATTGCTTAAATGCCCTCTGAGCCCCGCGATTCGCTTTTTAAGCGGGTACGAATAATTTTTATTCGCCGCAAGCAACTCGGTCGAATGATTGCACTCTATCATAACAAGGTCGCTGTCGAGCGTCGAATTAAGCGCATACTCGGGCAGTACGCCCGTGTCGGTAAGATACGCGATTTTTTTGCCTCCGCACACAAGCGCGAATCCCACGCAGTAAACGTCGTGACTGAGCGGGACGGGCGAAACGGTTATGTCTCCCACGTAGAAATCCGCGTCGCCGAACACCTTTATGCGTTCGGGTTTAACCCCCGTTTTTACAATGTCGTCGGCGGTTTCGGAATGTGCGTAAACAGTTATGCCCTCGTACTTTTTGGTAAGTGCGTTAAGTCCCGCAATGTGGTCGGAATGACGGTGCGTAACAAGTATATTTATGTTTTCGATTTCAGCCCCGAGCACTTTTAAAGCCTTTTCGATTCTGCAAGCGTTTACGCCCGCATCGATAAGAATCTGCGTTCCGCCGCCCTCGACGAAAGTACAATTTCCCGTACTGCCGCTGAATAAACTGCAAATTTTAAGGCTCATATTTTTATTATACAATCTTACGCCGATAATTGCAAATCTTTTTACATTACAAATAATTTGTGTTAAAATAATTAAGCAAAGCAATTTATTTAACGAGGTGTTTTATGAGAACTATACGAGCCGACAGTCTGATTATTCCCCTGTCGCAAAAAATAAAGCATGCCTTGACCCATGTGAGCGACGACGCCGTAAAGCTTATAAAAAAGGCGCAAGAGAAAGAAACCTCGCCTTTGTGCCGTTGGGCTCTCGGGCAGATAGCGGAAAACAACGAGATAGCCGCCCGCGAAAACGCATACGCATGTCAGGACTGCGGACAGGCTCTTATATTCGTTAGCATAGGGCAAAACGTGCACGTAGAAGGCGGACTCACCGCCGCTTTAAACAAGGCGGTGGAACTCGGATACGAAACGGCGAGAAAATCGGTTGCCGACCCGTTGACACGTATTAACACACACACCAACACCCCCGCGATTATTCATTACGATATAACAGAAGGCGATACGCTTACCGTAAGCTACATGGCAAAGGGCGCGGGAAGCGAAAACATGAGTAAGCTTTACATGCTTACTCCCTCGAAGGGAATCGACGGAATAATAAACAGCGTTTTAGACTGCGTTAAATGCGCAGGCTCGTCGCCATGCCCGCCCGTAATACTCGGCGTGGGAATAGGCGGCACTACCGACGTATGCACGCTTCTCAGCAAAAAGGCTCTCGTATTCGAGAACGCCGAAAAACGTGCGGACGAGGCGCAACTCGAACAAAAAATCTTAGCGGCGGTAAATAATCTCGGAATAGGCGCGCAAGGCTTCGGGGGCGATATAACCGCTTTATCCGTTCACGTTATGACCGCGCCCACCCACATAGGCATGCTGCCCGTTGCCGTAACCGTGCAATGCCACAGCGACCGCAAATTCACCGCAAGCTTTTAAGGGAGAATAACCATGAACGACAAAATCGAATCTTACACTCTGCCGCTGAGCGAAGGCGATATTAAAGAAATGAAGTGCGGCGACATTGTACGCATAAGCGGAACGGTTTATACCGCGCGCGACGCCGCTCACAAACGCTTTGTCGAGTGCATAAGCCGCGGCGAGCCTCTACCCGTAAACTTAAACGGCGCGACCGTTTATTACTGCGGACCCACCCCCACCGAAGAAGGCGAAATTATAGGAAGTTGCGGACCCACCACAAGCTCGCGCATGGACGATTACG
>CAMUAL010000010.1 GCA_947086925.1 uncultured Clostridia bacterium | reverse complement strand
TAACGGAGAATTTGCAATTCAATCGTTCGACCCGTACTCGCTCGAATGGTTTAAAAAGAATAAACCCGACTATGTCCGCGGGCAACTCTCGTCGCTTAATATCGACGCTAAAATTTCGCTGTTAAAGCGCAGAGCGCTCTCGCACCTTAAAGTAAACAAAATTTCGGAGCCGCACTTTATTTCGTATAAATTCACAGACTTGCCCAACAAGTACGTTACAAAAACAAATCTGCCCACACTCGGGTGGACTGTACGAAGTAACGCCGATTACGAAAAGGCCGCTTCCGACTGCGATAACATTATTTTCGAGAATTTCCTTCCGCAAAAAAGATGAAAGAATTTTTTCGTGCGCTGAAAAACAAAAGAGCCCGACGCGAATATGTAAAATCCGTTGCAGTCGGAATTTTTTCCACACTGCTCGACTTTATCGTAACCGCGCTTATACTGTATATGGCGGGTCACGAATATTACGACGGATTTTTGGGAGTGTTTACCGGCAAAACGATGATACCCTACTCTCCGCCGACGTCTATTTACCTTACCGCCACAGTGCTGAGTTTTATAGTATCGATACTGTTTAATTACATTATGAGCGTATTTTTTGTTTACGATTACGGCAATGTGGGCAAAAACGCAAAAGGATTTACAAAATTTGCCATATTCGCTCTTATCGGATTAACAATAACAACCGTAGGAAGTCTTATCTGTTCGAGCGTATTCGGACTGAACGGCAGTAACGTATGGTGGATTAAAATAGCCATTGCGGTTGCCGTGTTTATATTCAACTTCTTTACAAGAAAATATTTTGTTTTCAATATTGCTCTTATACGCGACGACGAGCATACCATAAATTTATAAATAACAAACAAAAACAAAAAAAACACTTATACAACCCGTATAAGTGTTTTTTTGCTTCGATTTTTAGCGTAACTTATAGTTCCAAGTTTTCGAAACGCTTGTCGCAGTCCTTGTACAATAATCCGTACGAAAGCGCCGCGAACGCGCCCGCCATTACAAACATTATAAGCCACGAGAGCGCCATTGCCGCGGCATTATTCAATACGTCGAATATTTTAAGATAAACGGCACCGCCGACAAAAGCCATAATCGCCGATATTAACAACATTGAAAACGTCGAAATCATATAGTTGCTATTGTGTTTCATAGCCTCGTTCGGCGTAACCCATTTAAGCTTGGGGCGGCGCAAATCTATAAACATTGCGAAATGCACCGACGCGAAATCGTATACAAACATAAACAGCAACGAGCAAATCAAAAAGACTATATCGAAGTACGCAACCGATACCATTATAATTCCCAACACGGCGGGAATCATCTCTAAAATGAGATACAACCAAGCTTTTGACTTAATCTGCGTTTTATAACTCACGGGAATTATTTTCGACATGTACATTTTATCACCCTCGCGCGTAAACGAAGTGGCTGGTCCCGCGTTAAGGTTTGCACCCAAAAACATTATTACAAACAGCACGCAGTAACGCATTACCGTATGGAAAATTTCCAGTTCCTCCTCCGTTTGCGCGCCGCTTATAATTGCCTGAGATTTGTTGTAAAACGTAACAAAACCGACAACGACCGGACATATTACTATGCCGAGCAAACAGTTAAGCGCGAACGACGGTGTGCGTATTATCTCACGCCACTCCTTTTTCATAAGAGTTTTCACGGCGCTGCCGCTTTTAAACCGAACATTGCTTGTTTTGTTTTTCTTTGCGCTCTCCAACTGAGCCGAAACGCCCTTTTGGTATACGGCCGAGCTTATCAGAAGCGAAATCGCACCTAATGCTATAACGCATCCCAAATAAATGAGAAGATTGCAAATAAACGCCGCGCCGGTGCTCAGCCCCGCAAACGCCGTCATTGCCATTGCTCTCGAAAGCGCGTATAAAGGATACATTGTATTAGAAACCGTTACAAATATGTGGCGTACGCTTTCAAGCTGAATTTCAAGCGACGCATCGTCTATATTCTGCAACTTGGCAAATCCCACATAATAAGCAATAAAAAACGCGGCAAACAGCACAAGCACAAAAATCGAACCGAACACACCGCGGTTTTTGAAAAACGACGCAATGTACATAATGGGAATTGCTATAATGCACGCCAAAAACATGGGAATCACGGGCGTAAGCAAAACGGCTATCGGAATAAGCACAAAGAATACCGCGCCCATTTTCATTGCCGCTCCCGCCGCGGCAAGACAAGGTATAACGAATAAGGCGGAAACAATAAGCTCTACCAAATACACAACCGCTATTTTCGCCGCAAACACCACTCTCGGCTTTACCGGAAGTGACAGATAAAATTCATTGTCCTTCGAAAAGTACAAGCACGAAAGAATTGCCGCAATGCCGAATAAAAGCACACATATCAAATCGCACATTAAAATCAGGGTTAAAAATTCGCTTTGCAGTTCAAGCGATGCGAAACCGAGTCCGATATTTCCCACAAGCGTAGCCAACCCGTATGCGACGAGCGCGTAAAGAACAATTATTCCGGCTATTCCGAGTATCCACATTTTAGAACCCGCTTTTTTGTTCCACCGCAGTAAGAAATTGTTGCGGAACTGTAACTTGAATATCGACCAAAAGTTACGCATTTGCGCCTCCCGCAACCGAAAGGAATATATCTTCGAGAGAGCTGTCACCCTGCGCCGCCTTAATCTCGTCGAGGTTACCCACGGTTACAAGCTTGCCTTTTACTATAATGCCTATTCTGTCGCATATCTTTTCCGCCACTTCGAGAACATGAGTAGAGAAAAACACCGTTTTACCGTCATTGCAATGTTCGCGCATAAGTTCTTTAAGCTGAAACGCAGACTGCGGGTCCAAACCCGTCATAGGCTCGTCGAGCACCCATAAATTCGGATTATGTATGAGCGCGCCTATTATGCTTATCTTCTGTTTCATGCCGTGCGAATAGGTTTTTATCTGCGAATCGAACGCGTCTTTAAGCTCGAACTTTTCAAGAAGTTTGTTTGCGCGCTCTTGTCTTGTCTGCATGTCCACGCCGTAAATATTAGCCATAAAGTCTACGTATTCGCGCCCCGTTAGCTTATCGTAAATAACGTGGCTGTCCGATACGTAGCCTATGTTACGCTTTGCGTTTATCGAATCTTTTTTTATGTCGAATCCGCTTATCGAAATGCTGCCCGAGTCGCTTTCGAGTATTCCCGTAATCATTTTGATAGTAGTGGTTTTACCTGCGCCGTTGGGTCCCAAAAATCCGAAAATCTCTCCTTTGTTAAGTTCCAAACTCAAATCATCGACTGCTTTTATATTGCTCTTTGCATATGACTTTGTAAGGTTCTCGATTTTAAGCATTTTTTATTTACCTCCGTTTGTTTCCGTTTTATTTATGACTTCTTCCAAAAAATTTTTTATATCTTTTTCCCGTCCGCTGTCTTTGGGGAAATAGAATTTTTCACCGGCAAGAGAGTCGGGCAAATACTGCTGTTTTACGTAACCGCCGTAATCGTGCGGATACTTATACTCGCTTCCGTCGTCCACTGCGTGCGAATACGACCTATCTCTTAAATAATGAGGAACGCGAGCGTCGCCCGTGCGCTTTACCGCGTCGATTGCCGCATTCATGGCAAGGTACACCGCGTTTGACTTGGGCGCGGTGCAAACGTATACTATCGCATGAGCAAGTGCCTGCTTCCCTTCGGCAAGCCCCAACCGTTCGTATGCCTGATACGCACTTACCGCAACCGTAAGCGCATTGCTGTCTGCCGTTCCCACATCCTCGTCGGCATGTGCGAGAACGCGTCTGAAAATCATAAGAGGGTCGCACCCTGCTTCTATCAATCTGAACGCCCAGTACAATGCGGCGTCGGGGTCGGAACCGCGGAGCGACTTGCAAAAAGCCGAAAGCATATCGTAATACATACTGTCGTCTACCGAAATTGCCTTGCGCTGCACCGACTGCTCGGCTACCGAAAGGTCGATAACTATTTTACCGTCGCTGTTCGGCGGCGACGAAAGCGCGGCAAGTTCCAACGCATTTAAAGCGTTGCGCAAATCGCCGTTAGCACCCCATACGAATTGACTTATTGCCTCGTCGCTTATCTCTATGTCGTAATTACCGAGTCCGCGCTCGGAGTCGGAAAGCGCGCGTTCAATACCCTTTTTAACATCGGAATCGGAAAGCGGAAGCAACTCGAATATTCTGCATCTCGATACTATTGCGGGCGTCATGGAAACATACGGATTTTCGGTGGTTGAACCTATGAATATTATGCTTCCGTCCTCGATTGCCGAAAGTACGCAATCCGATTGCGCCTTGTTCCACCTATGGCACTCATCAAGCAGTAAATATGTTTTTTTACCGTACAGTTTAATACTGTCGCGTGCTTGCTCAATAACTTTTTTGGCATCGGCTACTCCGCTCGATACCGCATTTAATTTAACGAATTCGCCCTTTGTATTCGCCGCAATTATCGACGCAAGGGTTGTTTTACCCGTACCCGGCGGACCGTAAAAAATGCACGAGCCGAGTCTGTCGGCACGTATGGCGCGCATTAAAAGCGAATTTTTATTTATTATATGCTCTTGTCCGAAAAACTCATCGAGAGTGCGCGGGCGCATACGGTCGGAGAGCGGAGCGTTAATTCGCGTATTCGGAGTAAAATCAAATAAGTCCATACCCCATAATTGTACCCCCCCCGCGATTTTGTCAAGCGGAAAGCGGTACCTTTCCTTATTTTTATACACTTTATTATATAACTATTTTATTATTTAATCAACCGTATTAAAGCAATATTTTTATCGGATAATCCTTTTGTTAGCTTTAACGACGCTGTGTTGTAAATTACTTTGCCTATGCGTATGCGCCAATCACCGCCGTTTTCCGAATTTACGATTTTTACCTTTATGTGTTCGCCTTCGTGTAAAATATCCACGTTAAGCTCGGGCGTGTCGGCGGGAAGATTCGGATTGAAAGTAACTATGTTTCCGCGCATTTTTATTCCCGCGTACTGCTCTATTAAACACTTATAAAGCCAAGATGCCGAACCTGTGTACCACGTCCATCCGCCCTTGCCGCAAAGCTCGCCCGAGTAAACATCCGCCGCGCTCACATAAGGCTCTACGCAGTATTGTTTTAAATCAGATGCGGTTTCGCATCTGTTCGCGGGGCTGAGCCACTTTAAAAGTTTGTTAGCGGTTTCCTTGTTTCCGCTTGCAAACAAAGCCCAAACATACCAAACCGCCGCCTGCGTATACTGTCCGCCGTTTTCCCGAACACCGCTCGGATAATTACCTATATACCCCACTTCTTCGGAAGAAGTAAACGGAGGATAAAACAATTTTATGATTTTATTTTCGCAATCGCACAAAAGATTATACGCCGACTCCAATGCCGCCGCCTTTTGCGCACTTGTGCCTATTCCGGCAATGGCGCACCAACTTTGCGTAAGCAAATCGATTTTACACGCCGCGGAATCACGCGAGCCGAGAGTCGTTCCGTCGTCGGTGTACGCGCGCACAAACCTGTCGTTTTCGAACGCATTGACTACCGCGGAATAAAGCATGCTTTGCACTTTTCGCAATCTGTCGCACAAATCGATGTCTTTTACGTACGGCATGAAACGGTCGATTACGTAATAAAGAAACATACTGCACCAAACGCTCGTGCCCTTTCCGAGTGCGCCTACTTTGTCCATTGCGTCGTTCCAATCGCCGCCGCGCATGAGTACCAATCCGTTTTCTCCGAAGTCGGCACTTACCGCTACGGCGCGCATGCAATGCTCGTAAAGCGTTGCCTTTTTTTCGGAAAATGACGCCGAAGTGTAAACCGATACGTCTTGCGGCGTTATCGGTACGTCGCGCAAAAACGGAACCGACTCCGCTAAAATCGACCTGTCGCCCGTATGAGCAATATACTCGCAAGTCAAATATACAAGCCAAAGTCTATCATCGCACATATGAGTGCGCACCCCTATTGCGGGCGGATGCCACCAATGCTGAACGTCGCCTTCGGCAAACTGATGCCGCGCACATTCGAGAATATGTTCGCGCACAAGTTCGGGGTTGCAATACAAAAGCGTAAGACAGTCTTGAAGTTGGTCGCGGAAACCGTAAGCGCCGCTTACCTGATAAAACCCCGTTCGTGCGGCAAAGCGGCTGTTGTACACCTGATACGGCAACCATTTTGTAAGATATCCGTACTCGCCGTCGAATGTAACTTTCGGCAGTCGGTTATAAAACGCGCACGATTCGGATAAGCCGTCGGCGGAAAATTCGCGCGGCTCGTCTTTATCCGCCGACAGCGAAAATTTAACCGTTACGCTTTCTCCCGCGCCTATTACGGCGGGAGTTATTATGCCGAAATACTCGCTTTGCTTAGCAAGTGTACCATACATAGTAAACTTCCCGTTTTCGACGTCTGCGCTTATGGATTCGGCTTTGCCGTTGCAGCGCATATATGCGCTCACGGAAAGATTGCTTCCGAAAATTTCAAGTCCGGTTTCGTCGGGTTTAAACTCTATCGACGCAAACGTGTTGTGCGCAAAGTCGCCGAGCACGGGCTTAATCGCAAATATTACGCCCGATTCGATTTCCGAATCCGTGCGATTCGTTACCGTAACTTCGTATATCTTGCTGTCGCAACTACGCGATATATAAACTACGAGCTTTGCCGAAATCCCATTGTATTCGCAAGTAAATTCGGAATAACCGAGCGCGTGCGTCACGGTGTATCCCGCATCGCTTCGAAGCGGATTTTTCGTAAGTCCTATATACTCGCCGTCGCACGCAAGTGCTAAAATTTCCGACACTCTATCGCAAACCGGGTCGTTACTCCACTCGGTAAGCTTTTGCTGACGTGAATTTTCGGCAAACGTAAAGCCTCCGCCGCTTTCGGTAATAACCGTTCCTATTCTGCCGTTCGATATTATATTGCACCACGGCGCGGGGGTATCGTTTTCGGTTATATCCGCAAAATACCCGCAATCGACGTCGAATCCTCCCATTGCGGTTTTCCGCGTAAGTTCGCGGCTTACGGTTTGTACCGAGCACGGCTTTAACTTGCTTATTCTCGCATCTACGCTGTCGGCAGGCACAAGCTTACCGTTTTGCCACACAACTTTTTGCCGAACTGTTTTATCGGGCGCATGATTTTTCAGCCGAGCATAAACCTCGCCGTCGGCGCAGTTCAGAACAGTTACACTGCCAAAAACGCCCGCCGCCGAACGCACTCCCGAACGCTCGACACAGCATTCGGCGTCGAGATATGTTGCGGGGTATTCGTTTTTGGGCTTACGGCAAAGCAGAACTGTATTAAAGTTAAAACCGAACTCGTATAAAAGCCTTATATCCGACAGGTATTCGGGAAGTCTGCTTATTCCCGACGCAGTTACTTCTTTCACTATTGCGGGACGGTCACCGCTGACGTTTTCGACGGAAACGGAACCATACTCGTTATTCAAAAGGCTTGCCGCAAGTTTTTTCGCACCGACCGATACGGCTTTGCTCAATCGTAGCGACGCGCCCGAAAGCCTTTGAGCGCAGTCGCCCGTAAGCGCAAGCCGCGCCGCATATTCCGTCTGCTCGGTGGTTTCGGCAATAAGATAATAACACGTAAAAGCAACCGATTCGCCCGTTTGCACGTTAAAATCGAACGAACTCGACAAATACGGGTTTACGTTCTTTCCGAAAGCCGTTCCGCGCCCGCGTCCGTAAAACTCGCACTTGTCACCGCTGTATAAAGGGTTGTCGACCGCACTCACGCAGTGAAGAACGGTTAGGCTCTCTTTTGACCGCCGCGCCCACATGTATTTACCGCCGCTGCCTAATCCCGTTTCGATAAACATTTTCGAGTATGCGGGGTGCGCCGTATAGTCGCTCATATTCGCAAGAATCGGTTCGGCACCCGCTTTAAAACGCACATTTTTTGCATGTGCGGACACATTGCGGTATTTAACCGTTACGGCAATCGAAAGAGGCGAAGGCAAAACAGCAAGCTCGGTCTCGGATATAAAACCGTCGCCGCTTAATTTCCACACCGCGTTGTGTGTGGCATAAAATTCGCCGCTCAACAGATTCGTCCGTTTGCCGTCGTCCGCTATAATGTATATATCTCGCAGTACGCTTTTTCCGCGGTAATCGAGCCGAGTTTTCACGCGGTTAGCCGTCATCGTCATACCCGACGTCTTGCAAAGATAAATTCCGCAATCGGCAACGTATTCGCTTACGCTCGCCTTAAACGTCTTTTTGCGGCGGGCGCGAGTGTTGCGTTCTTCGCCGCAAAGCAATTTCGCGACCCTCCACTGCGGTAAAGATTGAAGCCGATTCGCTATGCAGTCGGATTTAAGCGCGTTTGCGCAAGCCGCCATAATCATTCCCTGATGGTGCGTCATATAGCTTTTAACGGGCACATCGTTGCACAGAGATTCGTAATACCCCATTTCGCCGCGCATACCGAGAGATTCGTAAACGCCCATAGCCGATAAAAATTCCGAGTCTTTGCAGTACGGAAGCGCAAGACATGTGGCATAAGGAGCGAACGGAGGGTTATCGGAAACGTAAGAATGAGCAATGCCCGGCACGCCGAAAGCACGATACAGGTTGCCTCCCATATCGTCGTACTCTGCATACCTACACTCGGATATTCCCCAAACGTCACGCCCGTTTACGCGAGAATATCTTATCTGCGCCCGCGCCGCGCCGCACATGGCGCTGCCGTAAAGAGTACCGCTGTCGGGCGCTATAAAAAGTCTGCTCATAAGATATTCGAACATACCGCCCGTCCAACTGAAAACGGTTATCGAATTGCCGTATTTCACGGCATGGCGGTCGAGATTGTAAAACGCCTCTTTATCTACTTTGCCCGAACCGCAAGCTATCAGGTAAGTAAGCGTGCTTTCGCTTCCAAGCAGGTCATAGTGATTGAATGTGCACGATTTCAACTCGTCGTCGTACCCTATATAAAACAGCTTGCGCTCGCTGTCGAACAGCGCATTTAAATCGGTATTGTCGATTATTGCTCGAATACGTTCGTTCAGCCTGCCCGAAGTATATGTCAGCATAAGATACAGCGACGCCAAAAAGTTGCCGCTGTCCACGCTCGAAACAAACCTTTTGGGCAGTACGGCAAGCGTTTTGCAGTCATACCAGTTATACAAATTACCTTTGTACTTTTCGCACTTTTCGACAGCCGTTATAATTCTGCTCACGTATGAAATCAAGCGCGACTTTTCTATTATTCCGATTTCGTATGCCGACGCATAAGCCGTAAGCGCCATGCCTATATTCGTAGGCGAAGTGCGTGCGCACCAACCCTTCAAATTATCAACCTGATAGCAGTCGCAAGGCAACTCGTAAAGCGACTCCTGTGCCGCAAAGTATCCGAAAGTACTCTTTGCGATGTCGGTGAGCATTGCATAAAGCTCGTCGGTTCGCTCGGGCGGCTCTATACGAGCACTTAAAACGGTGGGCAAAAACGCTCCCGCCGCAAAAAGCAACGAAGTCGCAAAATAAAATACGTTAAAACCGAAAACCGCCCATATTACCGCAAACACGATTGACGCCGTAATGTTGGGCAAATTCGATACGTTTCCCTTTGTGTGCGCAAACACGCTCCATTCCAACAGACGTCGCTTAACGGCAAGACGATACAATGTTACGACTACCGCACACAGTTTGTTAAACGCAACCGTCGGCAAAACCGCCAGCTCGAAAACGCACCTGCAAAGCTCCGCCGCAGTTTGCTTAGGATAACCGAATACGCTGCCTATCGAGAATAATGCACGCAAAATCTGCGGAAACAGAATAAGCAAAATAACGGCGGCGTTCGGCGGATAAAAAAGCGTTGCGGCAAATAACAGCATTTGCGAAACGGGAACAAGCGACAGCACGAGATTGAGCGCAATGGAATATGCCGCTACGGGTCGCAGAGGATTTTTCGTTTTGCCCCGTGCGGTTTTTACTTTTCGGCAAGTATACGGCAATAGTTGCCAATCGCCTCTCAGCCAACGCAATTCGCGCATGAATCCGCTCGAAAAACTTTGCGGATAATCTTCCGACGCATTAACCGTCGTATCCAAACAGCCTGCAACCGCGCCTTCTATATAGTCGTGACTTAAAATACGGTTATCGGGGAAAAACCCGTTAAGCGACTCGTAAAATCTTTTTACGTCGTATATTCCCTTACCCGTATAATTTCCCACTCCGAACAAATCGAAAGATATGCTCTCGCGGCTGTTTCGGTAACGTCCCGGTCCGGTCTCGCCGCCAAACAACATTGCGTACGGAGTGTGCTTTGCCGCACTCTTGCAATTAACCGAAAGTATGGCGCAAGTCGCGCAATACGGGTGAGCTTTAAGGCACACCATTTCCGCACAATCGCACGTAAGCGTATCGGAATCGAGCGTTATGAGATAATCGGATTTTTCGGCGTGTCCGAGCTTTAAAGAAAACTCTCCCTCACCCGACACAAGCAGTCTGCAAAAGTCCATAACCGCGCCGCGCTTTTTTTCGTATCCCTGATAATAATCGTCGCCGTCTATTTTTTTGCGAGTGCGCACCAAAACGCTCACACGGTTTTTCAGATTTCCGAGGTTTCGGTAATGCTCGGTAACCGACGCATTAAGAGCCTCGTCATCGGGCGAAATTTCGGCTTTGTGTTTGGGATAATCAAACAAAATACAGTATGAAAATATACTCTCGGGATTAGCGGCGGCAATCGTGGAAAGATGCGTAAAAGCATCTTGTATATCGGCTTCGTTTGCCGCAAAACACGGCAACAGTATTTGGGTACGGCACTTATCCGCATTTAAGTATTTAAACGCGTAGGCGGGCAAATAACGCCGTTTAACAACACGTTTCGAAATTTTGTGCGCAATAAAGTCTGCCACAAAAGCAAAAATCGGCAATCCGAGCAAAGAATAAACCCAACCGAAACGCGCCGCGAAAACCGCAAATAAAACAGCGGCGGCAACGGTAAACAAAGTTACGGCGGAAATATACAACAACTCCGTACCTTTGCCGCGTATTTCGGGAATTATAAATTCGGAAATATCTTTGTTTTGCCTTGCCGATTTAAACAGAATTTCATTTACGACGTTCTTTTCGGGAATTTTTCTTTTTGCGGAAATCTCCGATACGGTAGAAAGATAGTATCTTTTCGTAGCCTCCGAAAGCATGTGAAAAGTTTTGTCGTTCTCGTTAAGTTGAACGTAAGTCGGCGATAACGAGTTGACGAAAGAATCGGTTAAAAATGAATTTTTTGTATGAAGCGACTTCACCGCCGCCGATATGCGAGCATTGTAATTGGCTATGCCCGTAACAAACTTTTCGGTTTTTTCACGCACCGCGCCGTCGCCGCTCGCACCGTAATATCCGAACACGTAACTGCCGTAGTTGTCGCAGGTGTAATCGTATACGCCCGCCTCCGAGTCGGCTTTTCCTTTATCGATAAGCTCACGCATTCGCTTTATTTTACTTGCGTACATTGCAATGTATTCGCACAACGCAAGCGTAAGCATGTTGTCTATCGACTCGATTTCGTAAAAGTTAAGCGGCGTTTCCGCGCAGTAAGTATTAACCGCTCCGCGAACGCTTTGTTTGTCTATAAGTCCGCCGTTGCTTTTAACGAGAAGCTCGCACAAATAATAAAGCCGCGGAAGTCCGTCGGTGTGCGGCAGTCTTTTAAGCGACGCCGACGCGCCGTTGAGCTTTATCAGCATTTCGTTTATATAATAAAAACTGTCGAACAGCGATTTTTCGCAGTCCTCTACGGGAAGATTTTCCGAAACACGAGCCGCAACGACTTTATATGCGGCATAAAGTCGTTTTCGGATTGTGCGCAAACTGACGCCGTTGCCCCGCTTTACGCGCTTTGCCCCGTACGCAAGCGAAGTTACCATGTAACCGAGTTTTTCACCCGTAAGAATTCCCTTAACGGCAAACTTCACGTCTGCCGCCCGTCTGCGTGCAACAAACACGTATGCACAAAATACTCCTATTATAAATACACATAATACTGCTGTCATAACAGATTGATTATGTCCGCATACACAAAAAATAAACGCGAAAGCATTTACTTTCGCGTTAATGGCGAGAATGACCTGTAAGCCGAATTCTGTCGAGAACGGTTATCTGTCTAGCTCATGCGTTGCCGCATGAGTCAAGCGAATCCGGAAGCGGACCGGAACGAGTCATATGCTTCCATATCTTGCACCGAATGGGGTTTACATAGCCTCCTGCGTTGCCGCGGGAGCGGTGGGCTTTTACCCCGCCTTTCCACCCTTACCGAATATTTCGGCGGTTTATTTCTGTTGCACTTTCCTTGAAGTCGCCTTCACCGGTAGTTAGCCGGCATTCTGTTCCTGCGGTGTTCGGACTTTCCTCGTGCGTTGCCGCACGCAACCGTTCGGTCATCTCGCATATATTATAACATTTCGGCTTTGTAAAAGCAAGCTTTTGTAACGCAAGCGAAAAGCTTTTTATTTGTCGCGCTCCGCATTTAATTCTTTTGATATTTTTTCGATTGCTTTTTTCTCGATACGCGAAACATAACTGCGCGATATTTTAAGTTGTTTTGCGATTTCGAGCTGTGTATACGAGCGCGGATACCCTATTCCGTACCTGAGCTTTATTATCTTGTTTTCTCTGCCTTTTAAAACGGTATCGATTACCGCAAGCACTTTTTCGAGAAGGATTCCCGATTCCACTTTTTTGAATACGCTTTCTTCTTTAACGGGCAGAATATCCATTAAAGTTATTTCGTTGCCTTCTTTATCTATCCCTACCGATTCGCATAAACTCACGTTGCCGCGGTGCTTTTTGTTTGCCCGTATGTACATTAAGATTTCGTTTTCTATACATTTGGCAACATAGGTCGCAAGCTGACTTCCTTTGCCGTATTCGAATGTTTCAATACCCTTAATCAGCCCAATACTGCCCACCGAAATCAAATCGTCCGCCTCGCCCGCATTAGAGTATTTTTTTACAATGTGCGCAACAAGTCGCAAATTATGCCTTATAAGCTTTTCGCGCGCCGTCATATCGCCTTCTTTCATATGTATAAGGGCGTCGCGTTCTTCCTCGGGCGTAAGCGGTTTCGGAAACGACCCCTTGTTATTCACATATGACGTAAAACAAAAAACCTTGCTTAAAAAAGTAAGAAAGCTTTCGAAAATCATACAATGCACCTCTTGTCGCAAAACGCGACTATACATTATATGAGGAATTTTGTCGAAATTTGCATGTCCGAATAAAAAAAAGCGTCCGCGGTTATCGCAGACGCTTAATAAGGCGTTTAACGCTTTTCGGTTCTCTTTCTTAAAATATCGCCTTCATAAAGCTTTAAGTCGGTTGTAAGTATTAAGTGCTGTTGCACATTCTTTGCGTCGAACACCTTTTCGCCGCCGAGGTCGGTAAGCTCGGTTACTTTAACCGTTTTACCGAAAGACTCGCCCGCAGACAATATTTCCAACTCGTCGCCCGCTTTGAAACGATTACGCTGTTCTATTACAACCGAGCCGTTTGCAACCGACTTAATAACGGCAACCATTTCGCAGGTTTGCTCGGGTTTTGCCGACTCGGTGTACTGTTCGGCTTGTCCGAAGTAAAACCCCGTATTAAATTTGCGGTGACTCGTTTTAAACGGCTCGTCGCGCAAGTTATCGGGCAACTCGAATTGGTCGGGATTAGCGTAGTAAAAATCCAAAGCGCGCCTGTACGCGTTTACCGCAGTTGCAAGATAATAAGACGTTTTCGCGCGACCTTCTATTTTAAGACTTGTAACGCCCGCACCTATCAGTTTATCGATATGCGGGAGCATATTCAGGTCTTTACTGTTCAATATATATGTGCCGCGCTTGTCCTCGCTTACGGGAAAATACTCGCCTTCTCGCGTTTTTTCCATAAGAGCGTATTCCCACCTGCAACTTTGCGCACACTCGCCGCGGTTGCCGCATCTGCCCGTTGTTACGGCACTGAGAAGGCATCTTCCGGAATACGCTACGCACATTGCGCCGTGCACAAACGCTTCGATTTCGACATCGGACGGAAGTGCGTCGCGGATACGCTTAATGTTATCCAAGCTTACTTCACGCGCAAGAACTATGCGGTTTACGCCCTGCTTTGCCCAAAATACAGCCGCCGCGCTGTTTGTGGCATTTGCCTGCGTAGATAAATGCACGGGTAATTTCGGCACTCGTTCGCGCAGGCACGATATTATACCCGCATCCGACACTATAACTCCGTCCGCACCCGATTTATACAGAAATTCGGCGTACTCGGTTACAGGCAGTAAATCGGAATCATAAGCATATATATTCAAAGTAACGTAAACTTTTTTGCCGCGACTGTGACAAAAAGCGATTGCGTCGAGCATTCGGTCGTTATCGAAGTTGTCGCAGTATGACCTGAGTCCGAAATCTTTGCCCGCAAGATACACGGCATCTGCGCCGAAATGCAAAGCCGTTTCAAGCTTTTCGCGGTTTCCCGCAGGTGCGAGTAGTTCTGCTTTCATACCGTTTGCCCCTTTTTGTCGTTTGCACATGCGGCAATTTTTTTTATGCTCAGACTCACGCCGTCGCCTACGGGAAGTATACTTGTTACAAGCGAATGGTCGGACATGAGTTTATGTAAAAATAAGTCGAGCTTTTTCACTAAGCCGCCCTTATGATTTTTGACTTCACGCTCGCCCGAAACCATGCCTTCATACAGCACGTTATCGCAAAACAGCACGCCGCCGTTCGATAATATCCTGCTTAAAAAAGGCAGATACTCGCAGTACTGAGCCTTGGGTCCGTCTAAGAATATAAAGTCGAATTCTCCCTTTAAGTTCGGCACAATCTCGGTTGAATCGCCGAGATAAAAAACCGCGCGGTCGGAATATCCCGCTTCTTTAAAAAAGCTTTTTGCGATTTGCACGCGGCTTTCGTCCATCTCTACGGTAAAAAGCTTAGCCGAGGGCGGTGCCGAATTAAGCATAAGTATTCCGCTGTATCCTATTGCCGTTCCTATCTCCAAAATGCGTAAAGGTTTACTTAAAATTACCGCCTGACGTAAAAAAGCCGCAGTTTCGGGCAGAAGTACGGCTATAATATTACGGTCGGCGTAATCGATTAACTTTTGCTCGATTTCGTCGCATGGAGTAAGTTTTAAAAGCTCACGTATATATTCGCTTGTTTTTCCCGGTGTTTTAAACGGCATTTTAGGCTCAGTTTTCGAGTATAAGCGACAATATCATGGGATTGCGGCGGGTTTTGCGGAACAGATAGCTTTTAAGCTCTTTCCTTATGGCGTTTTTAAACACGTTGTAATCACCCGCAATTTCCTTTATATCGAACTGTTGTGCAATCTTACGAACAATGTCTTTTGCTTCTTCGAATAAATCGTCCTCTTTTTGATAAGCAAAGCCGCGCGACGTAATTTCAACCGCAGTAACTTCGCCCGATACGGTATTGACGCCGACTACAACCACAAACAAACCGTCCTCCGACAAATGTTTGCGGTCGCGCAATACTACGCTTCCGACGTCGCCCACTCCCAAACCGTCTACAAGCAAGTAACCCGCAGGCACGTTGTCACCGAATTTAATAGACTTTTTGGTTACCGCAACGCAACTGCCTATATCGGTCAAAATAATATTAGACGACGGCATGCCCATGCGCATGGCAAGCTCGGCATGCTTTTTAAGATGACGGTACTCGCCGTGCACGGGTATAAAGTATTTCGGTTTAATGAGCGAGTGTATCAGCTGTAATTCGTCTTGACATGCGTGACCCGAAACGTGCACTTCGGCAAGACGCTCATAAATAACACGAACGCCGTGACGGTACAGATTGTTTATTACGTTGTAAACCATGCGCTCGTTTCCCGGAATGGGCGACGCCGATATTACAACGGTATCGTTGTAACCGAGACGCACTTTGTTAAATTCGTCGCTTGCCATACGCGTAAGCGCGCTCATGGGCTCGCCCTGACTGCCGGTTGTGATAATAACAAGGTCTTTATCGTCGACTTTATTTATTTTCTCTATGTCTACAACTTCGTCTTTGTTGTATTTGAGTTCGCCTATTTTTGCCGCGCAATCGGCTACGTTAATCATGCTTCTGCCCGAAAAAGCGATTTTACGCTTATACTTTGCCGCTAAATCGATAATTTGCTGTAAGCGGTGTATGTTAGAGGCAAAAGTCGCTATAAAAATTCTGCGGTCGGCGTTTTCGGCAAAAATATTGTTGAGCGAATTGCCTACGGTAGCCTCGCTCATAGACGAGCCTTTCCGTTCTACGTTGGTGCTTTCGGCAAGCAACAATAAAACGCCCTTTTGCCCGAGCTCGGCTATGCGCTGTAAATCTATCATATTTCCGTCTATGGGGGTAAAGTCAACCTTAAAATCGCCCGTGTGGAAAACAACTCCTATGGGCGTGGTGATTGCAAGCGCGCACGAACCCGCAACCGAGTGACTCACGCGCACAAATTCCACCTTGAAATTTTTACCCAAAGCTATAACGCTTTGCGGCTTTACCGAAATAAGATTTATGTTGTCCATTCTGTGCTCGCGGAACTTGGATTCGAGCAAAGCAAGAGTAAGACGCGTGCCGTAAACGGGCACGTTAAGTTCTTTTAATATATAAGGCAGTCCGCCTATGTGGTCTTCGTGACCGTGAGTAAGAACGATTCCGCGCACTTTATCGCGGTTTGCCGTAAGATAAGTTATATCGGGTATAACCAAGTCCACGCCCGGCATATCGCCGTTTGGAAACGCACTGCCGCAATCGACTATTATAATATCCTCGCCGAATTCGAGCGCGGTCATATTTTTACCAATCTCACCCACACCCCCAAGGAATGCTACCTTGAGCGTGGGTTCTTTACCGTTATTAGATTTTTGCAAGTTATCCTCCTGCGATAATAGAAAAAATTACTCAATTTATTGTTCCGTTTCTATTATATAGTAAAAGACAACTTTTAGCAAGGTAAAACGAGCGGTTTTAAGAAAAATTTTTATAAATTTGTGTAGAATCGTGCAAGTTATCGCCAACCGACGCAATAGGCATACAATATCCGTCGACTATTATTTCACGGTAATGATAGCCGCGTACGGTGGTGTGCGGCAAAACAATGCAATCTTCTATGTTTGCGTCCGACGCCACGGCGGCGGAGTCACCCACTATGCTGTTAAAACATCTGCCCGCTTTAAGAGCCGAGCACGCAATAACATTGCCTCGTATTTTCTGCGAAATCGTGCCGAATCTATTGTGAATAAGCGGATAAAATCCGCCCTCCGCCATGGCGAAGTTTGCCTTGTAATACGAAATCGGCGAACCTATATCCGACCAATAGCCGTTGTGTCTGTACACATTTATCTGCTTTGCGTCCGTAAGCACCGGAAACAAATCGCGTGCAAAATCGAATTTAACTCCGTGCGGAATAAATTTAAGTGCGGCTCGGCTGATTATATATATTCCGCAATTTACAACACAGTTGTCGGTAAACTCTTTCGGCTTTTCGATAAACGAAGTTACGGTGCCGCAATCGTCGTACTCAACAACTCCGAATTGCCGAGGGTCGTCTACCGCGGTTACCGCAATAGTAATGAGTTTGCCGCTCTTTATATGGCAGCTCAGCATGGACTCATAATCCACGTTTTCAAGCGCGTCTCCGCTTACCACGATAAAATGCTCGTCGAGCAAATCGCAAGCCGCACGCACTCCACCTGCCGTACCGAGCGGAATATCTTCGGTAATGCAATCGACTTTGATTCCCGAATAGCCTTTTGCCCACTCGCTTATACATTCGGGACGGTAACCGAGCGTAAGCACGGCATGTTTAATTCCGCTCGAATATAAATGCGATACCACATAATCGAGCATGGGAACATTCGCAAGCGGTAACATGGGTTTCGGTAAGTTATCCGTAAGCGGCTTTAAACGACTTCCGAATCCACCTGCCAATATAACTGCGTTCACAAATACACCTCTTTGGTTATTAACACAAGAACCGCCATTAAAAGACTGCACGCACGGTAACTCCGAAAACTACGCTCGCTCTTATGTATAAATAGTATTTGCTTATAATTGCCTGTTTTATCCCTCGCCCGAATATATTTCGGCACAGCATTAAAATGTAATCTGCCGCAACAAAAAAGAGAAACCGACTATGGTTTCTCTTTTCTTGTTTAATTACATATTACGATTATAAGTCGTCGTCGTTGAAACCCGTGTCCGCGGGAGGCAACTGAGCATTATTGTTTTGAGGCGCGGGATTCTGCTGACCGCCGGGGTTAAGACCTATTGCACCCGTACCCGTAGCAGGCGCACCCGTTCCGCTTCCGAGCATCAAACCGGGCTGAGCCGCCGCACCTGGCGTAGGAGGCAAATATCCGTATGCGTTGTTCATATAAGACGTGGAGCCTGCGGCAAGTTTGAGCATCTGTTCTTCGAGTTCCATTTCGGAAACCAACAGAGCTTCGATTTCGGCACGCATCTTCTTCTTTTTGCGAACAGCCGCAATAATCAAAATCAGTATCAGAAGGAATAAGAGTATGCCTGCACCGATTATAATGAATATTAACGGATTTTCCTGCATGCGCGAAATAATGCCTATAAAGAAGTTGGGAGCGGGCAAATCGGCATTACCTACTTTAAACGTATAGTCGTAAGTGGCAACCGCGTCACGCACCTGACACTTAATGGTGGTGTCGCCCTGACTCTTGAACTGGAATACAAACACGTTGCGCGATGCGTCGACACTTACGCCGATAATCGTAGACTTAATGCTCGATGCCGAAACAAGTCTGATTTCGTCATGGTCCTCGGCGTCGTCGAAGAAGAACGTAACCGGAACTTCGCAAATGCCGTCGTCGTCTATGTCGCCCTTATAGAACAGAGTAGTAATATCACCGTAAGATTCGCCGCTGTTGGGGTCGGTTCTGAAATACGGTTTAAGGTTATCGAGTATAAAGATGTTAAATTCCTCTACATACTCGGTTGCGCTGTCGGTAATTTCGTTGCCTACCACAACGGTAACGCGAGCCGGAATAGCCGCACCGCCGTTTTTGGTAAGAGCTTCGACAGAGAACTTGTAGTTGGCGTTATCGGCAACCATCGAAACATAAGGAGAATTACCTATAAGCTCAACCTTTTTGATTAACAAGCCGCTGCTCTCGTCTACCGAAACGGTTTCGGGATTATCGAACAAGTCTTTTGCGGTAAACTCTTTGGTGCGTCTCCAATGAACCGAGAAGTCGTAAATATCCATATCGTCGGGATTCTTGGTAATCTGAATCATGATATTTATCGAAATATACTCGGTATCGCTCGAATACCTATTGCCGCCGTCGGAAATACGGAATGTAAGCGTCTGAGTGCCGTACATGCCCGCAATAGGCGTAATCGAGAACTTCTGAGTGTTGTCGGTGGAAATCTGAACAAGGTTAGCTTCCGTAGCGCTGTCGTCGCCTTCACCTCCTTTACCGCTGCTATCGGGCACATAAAGCGTGCCGTCGTCGAGATACACGGAACCGGGGGTTATGCTTATAATACGAAGGTAATTTGCCGCAACCGAAGGCTCGGTATCGAAGGCTTTTTTATCATCGGGGTTGTTATCGGTAACGTAATCGAGAATCGAATACGTGTGCGAATCGAACGTGCCGTTGCTGTTGGTTCCCGTTTTGCCGCCCGCAAGAATAATGTTGGGATTAGCTTTGTCGGGGTCGCCGTCGGGAAAGTGGGTTTTATCGATAGGAGCGGAGTTGCCTATTATCAACGTAACCGTTAAAGTACCCGTTTCTTCGCCGTCGCGGTCGCGCACTTTAAATACAAAGCTTTCACGCTCGCCGCGTTCGTACGAATTGATTTTGACAACAAGCGTAAGATTGTTATCTCTGAGAAGTTGAACCGTAAAGCGTCTTGACGAAGCGTCGCTGCTGTCGCTTACAACGCCGTACGTTCCGCCCGAAATCCACAGCACCTTAGAAGAATCGCCGTTAATAAGCGCAAGGTCGGCTACGTTATTCAATCCGGTGCTTACGTAAGAGAACAATTCGTTATTGCCCGAAGTCGAGTCGTAGTCGATATCGCCTATAAGGTCCATAAGCGGGATTCTTAGCTCGCCGTCGGTCGACATGATGTTAGCTCCGTTGTCTTTGTTCAAAGTAAGAGTAAGCGAAGCATCGGGAGAACCTACGGTATGCTCGTACGAAGTTCCGAGCGTAGAATCGTTATACTTGCCGTCGATTACGCCCTCGTTTCCGATTTCGTCATCGGCAGACTGCGCTTTAAACATGGGTGCAGAGTTATCTATGGCAAGAGTAAGCATGGTTTCGGCATACTTCGATGTGTACGGGTCTTTGCCGCGAACACGGATTTCGAGATAAACCGTTCTGCCCGTAATTCCGGGGATAACCACCTTATGCTGAACAGTAACACGTATTGCCGGATACGCGTCCGTGCTCGTAGCACTGCCGTAAGGATAAACTACGTTCTGAGTTTCCTTTGTTAAAGTGTATGCGTCTTTTGCAGACTCGTAAGCACTGCCGTCGGCAAAGTGGTCTACACGGGTCGCTCTGCCGTTATCGTCAAGCTCGTAAGTATACAAGCCCACAAGCTCCTCGTCGACTAAGTCGATTGTGTCGCCGTCGGGGTCGGTAAACAGCGCAATGTCGGGTTCGGCAAAGTTATACAGATAGTAAATCCAGTAATCGCCGCGTACGCCGATCATAGAAAGATAAGCGCGGTTAGCGTCGGCGTTTTCTTTCGACGAATTGATATGCTCGCCCATGTTTTCGTCTTTGTTACCAACAGCCTCGGGAGCCGAGTTGCTAACCGAAACCTTAGTGATAACTTCCGACGAATATGCGGGAGGAGTAGCTTCGTTTTTGTCGGGATAGTAGCCTACGTTGCTTCCGTCACGCGAAACGTACTTTTCAACCTTAACGCCCAATCTGAAACCTGTATCCTGCGAGCCCGAAATAAGCCTTGCCGCGCTTGTGGCTTTTGCGGGAGTAAGGTACATTTCGGTGCCGTTAGCCGAGAACGAAATATCGCTTATATATTGATTTACTACCTGATAATGGAAGTATAGCGAATCGGAAGGCGTTGTAACCAACGATTTATCGAATGCAAGTCCGCTGCCGCTGAATACGTCTACTCCGTTTACTTCATTCGAAGTAATCGTAAACTTGGCAATAATAAACTCGGATTTGTCGCCGAGTCCGTTAAACTCGTTTTCTGTGTAAGATTCGATAACGGGTTTGCCGTCATCGCCCATAACGAACGAGCCGCCCTCGGTTTTATAGTGTGCAAGCGAGTAAACGGTAACCGAATATCTCGTGTTATCGAGATAAGCGTCGTTATCTACAAACAAGCCGCCTTCCGCATCGGTAGAAGTAACAAGCTTAACCGTTTTAATCGCGTCTTCGCTTGTAACGCCGTTCACTTCTATTGTGCGAACTTTGGTATCGGCGTTAGCCTTTACCTCCGACGGATAAATATAAACTCTTAAAGTTATAAGAATGGCATCGGAAATGTTCGACGAGTGCGGGTCGCAAATATAGAACTCGATTTCGCTGTACAGTTTATCGTCGTTCTCGCCGTTTTGGAAGTTAAGCGCAGTAACCGTAAACGCAATACTCTTAGACGTTTGCGCACTGTTATTGTTATTGTGCGTAAGCCGAATGTACGTACTGTTAAGAGTATTCGTGGCTGTGCCGCCCGTGCTCTTATCTTTGATTGTAAACGGATTGTCGCCGCTTCTCGGGAGCAAATACATTATCGCCGTATCGCCCGAGTCGATGTCGTAAGCAAAGTCGCTTGTAAGAAGCTTGATGCTCTCGCCCGCATACATTCTGAGGTTATAAATGTAAGTCTTATCGCTCGAACCGTTGTCAATGCTGATGCGGTCTGCCATTTCGGGATGCTGAGGATTCTGTGCGCGTACATTCGACGCAAAAGCGTGACCTTCGGACACAGCCTGATTATCGATACCGATGGGTTTGGTGGATTCAACTATAATCTTAAAAGTATAGGTAACGCTCTGCACGTCGGAATTTAAGCCGTCGTTCACGCCGTCGAATACGGTAACCGTAATCGTCGCGCCTGTCGTTGCGCCCTTAGCCTCGAACATAAGAGCCGTGCAACCCATAATCGAACTACCCTCGTAGCTAACCATGTTAAGCTCGGTTATGCTTATAATACTGCTGCTTACCGAACTCGTATAACCGTTAGAACGAGGTATACGGAGCGTCCAAGCGGCGTCGTCGGTTGCAACAGCCATGTAACCTAAGTTATTACTGCTGTCGGCGGCGTCGTTGCCTGCGGTGTAAGCGTCTTGCCCGATTTTAATGTTGGGCAAGCCCTGATAATGCGAGTTGTTTGCAACACCGTCTTGCAGAGTCCACGAAACGCGGTTTCGGTTACCCAAAGTGCCGAGGTTCTTACTGTTGCTGTCCGAACCGTCGTTAGTCTGCGTAAAGTATTTGCCGTTGTAGCTCGAACCGCTTGATTCGCCGACCGTCTCCGAAACGCCTGCGCCCTGAATAAGTTGAGAGTATTCGGTGGTGTACAGTGTGAAGTACTGACCTGTTTTCATGGTGATTTCACGAACGGCTATTGCGTTGCTTGTAAGCTCGGGGGCCGCGTTAGAAATCTTAACCGCAATATAGCACGATACTGTTTTATCGAAACGGTCGGTAAAGGTAAGTTTAATGTAAGCCGCCGCGTTATCGAGTCCGTTAAGATTCTGAGCACGGTTTCTTACGTAAATTCTTATACCGGTTGACGAAGGTTCACATTCAACCGCGCCGCGCGAGCCGCTACCGGTGTACTCGTTGGTGCCTATGGTTTTGCCCGATGCGTCAACAAGCGTCATAAATTCAATGCCTACAAGCAAAGGCTTGGTTGCGCTGTAACCGGCTTCACCTTCGGCTTTGCCTGTAATATCCAACGGCTTACCCGAACTGTTAGTAATCTGCTTTAAATAGTCGCCTGTGTCTTTTGCAATACCGCCCTTTGCCTCAACCTGAGCTTTCGTAAGATAATTATAGTTTTCGGTTATCATGTTACCGTCGTTGATTAAGTCGGTAAAGCTATAATATATCGAACTGTCTTTCGAGAGCGAAACGGTTCTGCCGTACAATGCGGTTGCGTCGGTAGTGGGACGTATGCTTGTTGTAAACATGTTGGTAAGACTCGGCGCAGAGTTTTCTACGCACACGTTGATAGTAACAACGTCAAAGCTCGAATTTTCGAACGTGGTAGTATTGCCCGCGTAACCAACCGACAAGCGGTCGTAAACTATCAATTGAAGCGGATAGTAAATTTTGCTTACCGCAGTTCCGCTACTTGCAGCAAACAATACCTTTAAGTTGCGTTCCGCCGCCGCCGCCTCTATTGCGGCACGATCATTATAAGCCGAGTAATCGAAGGTTGTTATGCGGTTGGGAATTATCGCAATCTGAGTGCTGTCGGTAGCCGAAGGCGAAACCGTGAAGTAATTGCTGTAATACGGGTTAACGTAAAGGTGGTCGTCGGCACCCATTTCGGGCAACTTAACCTCGCCGTCTTTTATTTGCAGACAAGCGATTCTCTCCGCAAATCCCATGTTGAGATACTTCCGAACGTCGTCGTCCGAAAGACCCGCCGATTTAAGCGAATCGGCATTATTCATTCCGAAGTAATCGAGCAATCTTTGAAGTCGGTTAGCGTCGGGGTTTGTACTTGCCGCAAATGCCTTAATTGTGTTAAGCTCGTCTTCCGACATTCTGAAATCGGCAAGAGTCTGCTTGTAATTATCCTGTCCCAAATTCGGCTCGGTAATGCTGTATGCGCCCATAATCGAACTTGACAGGAAGTACATGTTTTCGCGGTACTCGTAGCCCTGCGGGTTGTAAAGCCCGCTCGATTCAACCCATTGGTCGTCGGTGGGATTACTGCGGATAAACAACGCGTCGGAAATGCTCTGACTGTCTTTACCGTGATTTGTCGTAAGAACCACGTTTTCGCCGCTCTTAGACGTATTGGTGTTTACGTCGATAGAATTGTCTATCATGGTAAGTGCGGTATTTGCAACCGTTAAAGGAACGGTTACGGTTATAACGTCGTACTCGTTGGTTTGGCTGTTTACAACCTTAGAGTACGCGCCGCTCGAAAATTGCCACGTAGCAAACCTCAAAGTAAGAGTAAGCTCTCCAACACTGCGCATTGCGCGCTTTGTTATATTCAAGCCGTAGGTATCTTCGAAGAAGCACGAATCTTTTAAACTTCCGGTATCGAGTACAGGCAATGCCGACACCGAAACATTGTTACTGCTGTCGGTTGTAATTGCGAATCTCTGCTGAGCGTACAGATAGTTGCCGCTCTGAACCTTGGTTTTGTTGAAATAAGCGTTAAATTCGTTGTTGTTGTTGTTTACCGCGGTGGGATTGTCGTAAATACTTCTGAACGTAACGTACGGGTTTTTGTTGAGGTTCGCGCCGCTCCACGTCGTGTAACCGTCGCTAAGCGATATTGCATCGAACTCGGAGTTCTGAACAGCCACGCTGCCCGAAGTGCCCGCTTTTTTGGGGAACAGCGGAATATCGTACCAGGCAAACACCTTTTGCGCCGTGCCACGTTCGCTGCTCGACGCGATTTCGGCGGGCCAAGCAAAGTAACTGATAGGCACCGAAACGCCGTTTGCCCCGGTGGGAACGTCTATTCCCGTGTATTGGAATACGCCGTAGTTATCGTTTTGGTCGAAACCGCTCTGTATGGAATCGTACGTTATATAATTGCCGCCGTCGCCCTCTAATGCCCATACATTGTTGTAAACTTCGTCGTGCAGAGTAACGCTACCCGACCATTTCGTGAAGTTATTGTACAAGCCTTGCGGACGCTTGGAGATAGTAACGCCGAACACACCGTCACCGTTGTAAAGGTTAGATACTACAGCGTTGGGAACAAAGCCGAGCTTGCCTGTCGAATCGGTAGCGATAGTGCGTTTTCCCGAATATGCGTTGGGTTGATAAATTGCATCGTTAGCGCTCTTAAAGTACGTAAATCCGCCCTGAGTGCCGTATTCAATCTGATTAGCCGCACTGCCGTCTACGGGCAAAGCTACGGGGTTATTACTGTCGCGCAAACGGATACGTACGTCAAATGCGTCGGGTAATGTTGTAAAGTTAAACGCAATTACCCAATTTGTAGACGCATTGGCTTCGTTGGGGTCGGTCGTCATTACAAGCTTGCCGCCGTCCTCTTTAAACGAAACTATCTGAACAACGCTGTTGTCTACGTAATATTGTTTGGTTTCACTGCCGTACATGGGCGTTACTACAACTGCGGCATTGCTTTCTCTGTCAAAGCTGTAATTGGTGAGCGAATCCACAAGATGGAATCCGGGAGTCAGATTAGTAGACCCCGCGCCGTAATATGCGCCGCCCCAAAGAGCAAGCCCTTGCCCATTGTCAACGTCGGCGGCAATATAGCGCACCTGCGAATCGGAATAGTTATACGTTGAGTTTACCGAAAGTTTAACGAGGGCGGCATTTACCGTTTCCTTGTAAGCTTCCATAGCCTCTTTGCCCGACGCAATATATACGGGCTTATTAACTACGGTAGCCGCGGCGTTATTCTCGGCATTGGGCAAATGTACCGTTAAATCCGCATTTGTGGTAGCGGTTAAAGCTTTTGCAACTATTACACCCGTTGTTTCGCTTTCTTCCTGCCACAAATATTTCGGATTGTCGGTATCGGGCGTTACGCCGTCGGGTTTAAACGCCTGATTGGTAAGTGAGTTTGTGCCGCTCGACAAATCGGCATACTTAGGAGCCGAGTTGTAAACTTCAACCTGAAACTCCATTGTAACGGGCGTAGTACTACCTACCGCGTTATCGATTATGTCGAACTGAATCCATAATCCGCCCGGCAAACCTTGCGTACTCGATAAGCCTTGCAATATAAGGCAGTTGCTCTTGCCCAAACGAATATTGGTGCCTACGCCTACGTATGCGTTGAGATATACGTTACGAACATTTCCGTAATTGGAGTCGTCAAACGGGATAAAGTTACCGTAAACGTCATGAGTACCAACCTTTATGCCCGCCGCCGCGTTATAGAACATAATCGCGTCGCCGTCGTAATCGATAAACAAGTCGTTAAGCGTGAACTCGCGGATATTGTACGAGTTGGTATCGATTTGGTAATATCCGTTGCCCGTGTCTTTTTCCGCCTCGGAGCTGTTTACGTAAGTTAAATCGGTGCTCGCGGTAAGACGGAACGGGAGCAAGTCTTTGTCGGGATTATCGTTTTCAAGCAAAATTTCGGGACGAATCTGCGGCAAAGAGTTGGCTACTATTATGCGTATTTCAACGGTGTAAGCATCGCCCGCAGTAGTGGAAATCACATAGTTAAACGAAACGTAACCGCTTACGGGCGTTCTCTGCAATCCCTCGATTTTAAAGTGCTCGGCAACGCCGTTTCCTTCGGGAACATGGGTGCGCTTAGCATAGTTGTCGCCGCCGAAAATCTGCGGAGTAGTGTTGCTTATTCTGAATTTTTCGAGCGACAGATTTGTTTGCGAAACCGCGCCGTCGGCAGTAGCGGACGCATACACGGGAATCGTTTTGTTAATTCCCGCAAGCATATCGGAATGACCCGCCGCGCCTACGTAGGTATTGTAATCCGCCGCCGCAATATTTTGCACCTTACCGTTGTTTACGGCAAAGGTATCGGAATCGTAGAACAAGTCGTAAGGCGTAATGTTTACAACGTCGCCCACTTTTAAAGTGTACTCAAAAGCACTGCCATTGCGAGTCGTTGCGTATACGTTTGTGTTGAAGTTCTTCTTTGATTCGGCCAAGTTACTGCGAACGGAACTTGCGCTCATAGGCGTGTTTTGCACGTTTACCGCAATGCGAATCCTGCTTGTGCTTTTGTCGGTATCGGTAACGTCTACGTAAAAGCTTACGTACCGGCTCATTGTGTGACGGTTAAGAGTAACCTTTATGCCCTTATACCTAACAAGACTGTGCGAAGAATTGGTCGTGTTATCGATTGAAATAAATCCGTTTGTTACAAGGTAAGCAACCTGATCGGAAGTAAGTCCGCGCAAAATACTCGTGCTTGCATACAATTCTACCGTTTTAACGGTGTAAAACTCTTTAAAGCCCATATCTATTCCGGGGCTTGCCGAGCTTTGAGTGTTATACGACGCAAACAAAGTGTTGTTTGCCGCCGAAAGCGAGTTTGGCGTAATAAACGCCATACTGCGCTGATGATACGTAGCATCGTTTCCGTTTACAAGAGAATCGAAATTTACGCCGCCGTATGAGGTTGCCCATCTCGATTCGTCGTTGGTATAAACGTAGTTATCGGGGTCGTAAACAAAAGGCAGAACTGCCTTTTTGTTGCTACCGGACGTACCTATGCCGTTTTTGGCGATTGCGTCGCTATAAGTCGTGCCGCCTACTTCGTTTTCGTTTTCTTTATACGTTCCTACGCCGTAATAAGTTGCGCCGTCGGAATTAAGTACGCCCAAAGGCGTGAAGTAAAATTCCTCTCCCGCATTTCCGTTTACCGAAGGATAGCCTGCCGCAACCGGCGAAGCCGAACTTACCGTAATTGCAACGGGATACCAAATACCCGCGTCGTTGGGATTGCCCGAGTCGGTAATGCGCACAAGAATATAGAAGTGCCCCAATTTCGACGCTCTGCCGCTCGGATATAAATCACGGCTTGCCTTGTTACCCACAAGGTAAAGCGTGTTGTTTGCCGTGTTTACGTAATAACCCGCATATGCGGAGTCTACCGTGCCTTGCGCTTGCGACGATGTAAAGCTGCTGTTTGCGCCGCTTGCCGACATTTTATAAATCGCGCTTGCGGGGAATCCCGTAGCGCTGCCGCCCTGAGCGTTTTTAGTAACAACATCGCTTGTAGAAGTATAGCTTGCCGCCGCCCCTACGTTGTAATACGCAAGCGCGGGCGACGCCGCAGTTGTTTTTACGTTACCGTATTGGTCAACTCCTACGTATTCGTTAGAGGGAACAACAACGTCGGATATTGTCAAATTATTTCCGTCGGGGTCGGTACAAATACTGCTTATGGGCAAGCTCGACGTTTGCCCCGGAGCAAGCAAGACGTTGGGAGGAGGATTTTTAAGCACGGGACGGGTATTATCCACCCTGTACACAATGTCTATATCATACGACGCCGTCGACGCCGTTGCACCGCTAACCGTTTCGACTACATTCGACTTTAAGTCTATCAGCTGAACTTTAACCGTCATTACATAGTAATACGGTCCGCTCGCAACGCCCGTTTTTGCCGAAATCGATAAACTTGTATAGCCCGCAGTTACGCTCGAAGTTCCCGAGCCGTTATAATACGTGCCGGAGGTTGCCCCTCCGAACGTCACGTTTGTGTACTGCGAACTGTTTGCGGGACTGCCCGCTATTGCGGACGCCGTGCCGCTATCTTTATTATAGCGATTCGTGCCGTAAGTTACAGCCGACGAGAGCAAAAGAGCCTCGTTGCCCGAGCCTGCGCTACCTGCGGCATAAGTATACAGCTGTGACGCGCTTATCGATACGGGCGTGTTCGCCACAGGGTCTCTAAGATATACCGTGCGCCTGTTTGCGCCAAGCGGATTGTAAATTGCGTTTGCATTATTCGCCGTAGCCGGCGTAGTTACTGTACTAAGTCCGTACTTTCTTGCGGCGTTAGCACCTGCCGAAGTCGCCACCGGCGTAACCGAACCTTGATCGCACGTGGCGTAAAAGCTCGCCCACACGTCCGCACCCGGCAACGCTCCAGTTGAAGTATTGCGGTCGGTTATATTAACGTAAAACCGCTTTGTACCGCTCCAATAACGCAGTGCTTTTACATTTGTAATCTGCGTCGCGCTTGCGTTGTTGATATTGGAAATCTTGTAGCTAATCCAATAGTTATTACCCGAAATCGAATTTGCAAGCGCGCCCGTGGTGCTCGCGCTCATATAAATGCCGTTGCGTTTGAAAATAGGCACTTCGTTGGTATCGGTATCTGTAAGGTTAAGGTTAGCAATGGTTATTGTTTTTGTTGTTGTACGGTTTAATGCTATTGTAGGAATACTGCTCTGCGTAATGGGTGCATTAAGCTGAGTAATGCGTGCATAACCATTGCCGCTGTGTCCCACTTCGGTAGTAGTTGAATTTATTGTGGTAATAGGCATTGCAGCATTACCTGAAATTGTGTTTGCCGTAACACCGAGCGTTGTGTTGCTTGTAACTCCGCCTATATAGCCGGAACCGCCGCCGCCTCCGTTAATATTACAACCGCTACCACCGTAATATCCGCCGCCGCCTCCTGCGCCAGCAGAACTCCAGCCTCTTCCGCTACCGCCTTGTCCAAAACTTCCCTCAGTGGGTACGCCGTAACCGCCGACACCCGAACTACCCATATCATAAGTGCCACCCCTTGTCTGAGAGCCGCCATATGCTATACAGTAGTTAGACCAACCACCATTCCTACCGCCTGCACCGCCTGTTGCGCCACCTGCATAACCGAGAAGCTGATTAGACGTATCCCAGCCGCCACCGCCGCCTCCTCCCGCAACTATTTTAACTTCGGATTTATTTGATGACAACGCCGAAAGCAAACCAGTAGCAGTCGCAATATGCGTAGCGCCGCCGCCGGTTGTTCCGTTGGCTGATTTACAGCTACCGCCACCGTTATATCCGCCGCCACTTGGGGCAGATGACGTAGTTATTCGTCCTCCGGCGCCGCCTACAACAACATAAAGCGTTGCACTTGCAGTTGTATTGTTGTATACGCCAACCGAATATCCGCCTCTTCCGGCCTGAATATAGCCACCAGACCCAGAAGGCTGGTCGCCACCTTGTGCACCCCAAACTTCAAGCTTATAATTGCCAATGGGTAAGCCGGTAAGCGATTGCACACGGCCGGTATAAGCAAAGTTCCAATATTTTTGATTCTTATTGTTTGTACCCGAAGGCGAAGTATAGGCTGCACTGCCCTCTACTTCTTCTTCCATTCCGTCGGTTTCGTTGCTTACGGAAGGTACCGTAGTCGCATTCGCCACCGCAGTATTTATTCCTAAAATTCCTATGCCCGAAACAGCCAAAAGTGCCGCTATCATTATTGTCAGCAACAACGGCATTGTACGTCTTTTCGCTTTTTCTACCATATTTAACAAATCCTCTCTTGAATATACACAAAATGTTTTTTCGGTTTTAGTTTACGCCACAATACAATAGCGTATACCTTACTTTTATACCATTTTACTACATTGCCCCGATATTGTCAATATTTTAAAACACTAAAATAAAATGAAATTAAAATGAAAATTTTTGTATTTATTAGTTTTGCATGTGAATAAACAATAAATCCCTCAATTAAAAATTACGAAAAACGACAAAAAAATCGCTTGTTTATGCGCATAAAATATGTTAAACTTATATATGAACCCTACACACAACCGCAAAAGGAGCGTTTTAATGGATACAAAGCAGATTTTAAAGGTAATGGAATCGGACGTAAACAAGTCGCTTGCGGCTTTGAATGCGGCTACCGCCGACCTTATGAATTCCACTTACATTATTGTTTCGGGCAAAATATCCAAATTACTTCAAAGCATTGCGTCGTCGATTCCGCTGTGCGATTACATGCAACGCCAAACCGAAGGCTATAATTTTATCGACGAGTTCCGTGCGCGTCAGTTCCGCGACGAAAGCGGCAGACCGTATTTAGACGTTCCCGCCAACCCCGAAGAACAGACGAAATTTGCTTTTTGCATGCTGTTTGCCATCGATACCGGCAAGCTCAATATCGAAAATTTACTCCACACGTTTTACAATAATCCCGACGCAAACACCGAGCTGAAACTGTTCTGCGCCGAAATCGTTCAGCCGCTTGCGTATAATCTTAATATGGCGTTTAACAAAGCGAACACCGTTCCCGATACCGTTGAGCCGGTTAATCCGCTCGACACTCCCCCGTGCGAGCCGCAGATTCTGCCCGAAACCGAGCAGTCGCTTCCCGCATATTCGGAACAGTTCGACCAAAGCCTTCTCGATTCGATTAACGACGTTACAAGCAGTATTATAAATTACATTGCAAATCACAACGCTTTGCAGGACCTTACGCGTGAAGAAATTTTGCTTGTTGCCGACGCATTTGCCGACGCCGTAAGACTTAGTGAATTTAAGGCAATTCGCGTAATGTATATCGCTCTTAAACTCGCTTTAATAAACTGCCCCGTTTTTTCCGAAATCGAAAACCTTTACAACGACTTAACCTACTTGGTAAGCGGTTTGGGCATACACGTGGAATAAATTGCTTGCTGTGAAGACCTCTCCGCTTCGGTCGAGGTGACATGGTGCTTGCTGTGAAGACCTCTCCGCTTCGGTCGAGGTGACATGGCGTTTGTCATTCCGAGCGTAGCCGAGGAATCTTTTCAAAAACCTTATGAATTTGCTTGCGTTATTTTTTTGCGTATGCTATAATAACAAAGCTTTGCAAAACGAGCAATGCGCCACCATAGTCTAGAGGTTAGGACGTTGGCCTCTCACGCCGAAGTCTGGGGTTCAATTCCCCATGGTGGTGCCAAAAAAATTCCCCCGCCTTATCACAGGCGAGGGATTTTTTATTGCAAATAATTCTTTTTATTTAAAATTTTAGGCTGTTTATTTTGCTATAAACGGCGCAAGCTCGGCAATAAGGTCGTCGCACTTATCGCTGTAAATTTCAAGCACGATGGGTTTTGACAAATCAAGACTGAAAATTCCCAAAAGCGATTTGGCGTCGATAACGAATCTGCCGCTACGCAAATCGATGTCATAAGGGTATTTGCTCACTACGTTGACAAAGTTTTTAACGCTTTCCGCCATGCTCAACGATACTTTTAATGATTTCAAGGTAAGAATCCCTCCATTCATATATTTTTAACTGTTTTCAGTATATATGATAAATGAAAAAATTGCAATCGTTTTTCCGATATTTTTATTTTTTTATTTACTTGTCGTTTAAGCAAGCAATGCCCGGCAATACTTTACCCTCGAAAAGTTCGAGCGATGCGCCGCCGCCCGTAGAAATATGCGTTACTTTATCGGCAAAACCGAGCTGTTGGATTGCCGCCGCACTGTCGCCGCCGCCTATAATGGTCGTGCATTTGCCGTAAACGTCGGCAAGAGCCTGCGCAACCGCGATTGTACCCTTTGCCAAAGTCGGGTTTTCGAATACGCCCATGGGTCCGTTCCATATAACAGCTTTTGCGTTTTTAACCTTATCGGCGTAAAGCTTGCGGGTTTTTTCGCCTATATCCATGCCCATTTTGTTTGCGGGAATTTTATCGGAAGGCACGATTTGCGTTTTGATTTCGGCGTCAATCGGCTCGGGGAACGAATCGGTAACAACCGTATCAATGGGCAAAAGCAATTCTTTACCCGCTTTTGCGGCTTTTTCCATCATATCGCGGCAGTAATCGAGTTTTTCCTCGTCGAGAAGCGAAGTTCCAACCTCGTAACCCTTTGCTTTAAGGAACGTATACGCCATGCCGCCGCCGATTATAAGGGTGTCGCACTTGTCGAGAAGATTCGATATTACGTTGAGCTTATCGGCAACCTTTGCGCCGCCCAAAATGGCAACAAACGGACGCGGCGGGTTTTCAAGCGTTGCCGCCATAACCGAAAGCTCTTTTTCGATAAGAAATCCGCATACCGCGGTTTTAATTATGCCGTATTCCACTATCGCCGCGGTAGACGCATGACTGCGGTGCGCCGTTCCAAACGCGTCGTTTACGTAAACTTCGGCGTCGTAGGCAAGTTCGCGGCAGAAGTTTTCTTCTTTGCCCTCTTCTTCGTGGTGGAATCTGAGGTTTTCCAAAAGCACCGCCTCGCCGTTTTTAAGGTTGTCGCGCTTTGCCTTTGCATCGGGTCCGATTACGTCGGACGCAAACACGACTTTGCCGCCGAGCAACTCGTTTAAGCGTTTTGCTACGGGTGCAAGCGTAAGCTTTTTCGGTTCGTCTTTTTTCGCCTTTTCGATAATAGCCTCGGCTGTTGTTTCGCCCGCTTCTACCTTCTTTTTGTCTTTTTTGTTAAGCTTTACTTCTGCCGAGAATATCGAGTGCGGTTTGCCCATATGCGAACAAAGAGTCACCTTTGCTCCGTTATCGAGCAAATACTTTATGGTGGGCAACGCACCCGTTATGCGGTTTTCGTCGGTTATTACGCCGTCTTTCATGGGTACGTTAAAGTCACAGCGCACAAGCACCTTTTTGCCCTTTACGTCAATGTCTTTTACGCTCTTTTTGTTCATTTTTTATCTCCTTATTATATGTTTTTTACTTTCATAAGCGTTTCGAGCATGAAATTATAGCATTGTTTTAATTCGTTTAAGTCTTTATAATCGCGCGAATACACCTCGATAAGCATGTTTACGTTTATATTGCGCTTTTCAAGCTCGCGAAAAAACTTTTCGAAATTGATTTTGCCTTGCCCCGGCACAGCGGTTTCACCGTTTTTATCTACGTCGCACAAATGCACGGTGGATATTCTGTTGCCCATTGCGTCAATGAATTTTACGGGGTCGTGCCCCGCCTGCACCGCCTGTTTTACGTCGAGCGTTGTGTACAGACGCGGACATTGCTTTAATATCTGTTTGAAATATTCGGGGTCGCGCGCGTAAGTCCAATGCACGTTTTCGTAGCTTATATTTACTCCGTAACTCTGCGCTATATCGATAAGCTGATTCAATCGGTTGCCGAGCTTGACGTAATCGAACGTATATTCGCGCTTTTTAAGCATTACGGGTCCGTGGAAGGTGTAGAATTTTGCACCGAGCATATACGTTGCGTAACACACTTTGCGGAAAAGCGTTTCGGCGTCTGCACGAACTCTTGCGCCCGAACTGAATAATTGCGGCTCGAACTGCGTACCCAGGCAATGTACGGAATGAACGCACAAACTCCCCTTACGCGGTATAAGAGCATCGATAAACGGTTTTTCGTATTCGGAATAGGTGTTTAAAAAAACTTCGGTCGTATCAACGCGCATCTGACGCAAAATGTCAAACGTCGATTCGGTTTGAACCCGATTGAAAAACGATGCGGTGGAAATTCCCAATCTCATACTGAAACCCTCACATGCGTTGTTATATTTATTGATATGGTTTTCCGTTCGCGGTTAGTATATCACAAAGCGACAAGATATGCAACTGTTTTGCTCCTCCTGCCGCCTTGCCGTGTGTTTACATTTTATTTATATTATATACTCTTTTTTGTGTACAGCGGCGTTTACTTCGGCAAGCTTTGCCTCGTAACCGCTACGCCCGAGCATTGCAAACGTAGCTTTTTTGCCTTCTTCGACGCCCGGTTGATTAAACGTATCTATGTTGAGCATTGCTCCCGCAAATGCCGTCTGATACATAAAGTACATAAGCAACTCCCCGACCGTTTCTTCGGAAACAGAAGGAAGATATATGGTGTAATTCATGCGATTTGCCTTTTTAAGCGCGAACTCGGTAGCTTTGCGCTCGGCGTTTATTAGCTCGTTAAGCGTATGACCCTTTAAAAAGTCGCATGCGTTTACGTCTTTATCGTCGGCAATAACCACGGTGGTGCGATAATCGTCTACCGCCAAAAAAGTTACAACTTTGTCGTAGGGTCCTTCGGTGTAAAGCTGAACCTGACTGTGCTGATCGGTAACTCCGAGCGATTTTGCGGGGGTTTGCCCCACATTTACCGTTTTGCCGTTGTTGTCTACCGCTTTTCCGAGACTCTCCGCCCAAAGCTGACAATAAAAGTCCGCCATGTATTTAAGACTGTCGGCATACGGCATAAGCACGCTTATGTTTTTACCCGCTTTCATTGCCTCTACCTGCAAAAACGCGGTAAGCAGTGCGGGGTTTTTTGTTACGTCGGATTCTTCCGCGCTCTTTGCCGCCGCCGCCGCGCCCGCAAGCATGGCTTTAACGTCGAGTCCGAGCACGGCAAAGGTTACAAGCCCTACGGGACTTAAAACCGAGAATCTGCCGCCTACGCCTTTGCCCACTCCGTATATTTTGAATCCTTCGGAAACCGCTACGTCGTAAAGCGTGCCTTTGCCTATCGTTGTGGTTACTATTATATGCTTTTTCGCCTCTTGCACTCCGAGCTCTTTTTTGAGCGCGGAATAAAGTATAAGGAACTGACTGAGCGTTTCGCTCGTTTCGCCGCTTTTTGTGATTACGTTAAAGTACGAGGTTTTAAGGTCGAGCACGTCGAGCAAGCTTGCCATACGTTCGGGGTCGACGTTATCTTCGACATAGAGTTTGGGTGCTTTGCGCTTTTCGCGGCTGAGCTCGTTATGATGCAAATGTATGAGCGAGCTTGCAACGCTGAGCGGACCGAGCGCACTGCCGCCTATGCCGAGAACAACAAAGCTTTCGGCTTGCTTGCCTATGTTGCCGCAATAGCTTATAAGTTCGTCGATTTCCTCGGCGGGAGCAAACGGCAAATCGCACCATTCCTGCCAACCCTTGCCGCGGTTATCGAGAACCGTTTCCCGAGCGGCGGATATTAAGGCGGCATTCTTTGCCAATGCGGCGGGCTTTATGCCCTCTTTGCCGATTGAATCCTGCATCATGTTGTTGTAGTCGAAACGAAGTTTCATATATGATTTCACTCCTTAGGCGCACGCGCGCGTTTCGCGCCGCACCGTTATATATTTACTTACATTAAGTATACTACTTTTTATGCCATAACACAAGAAAATCGACTAAGATTTTACGTCGTATTTCGCAAGTAATTCGGAAAAACAGTCGCTCTCTTTTATCGCTGACGGATTTATAAACGCCTATTTCGGTTTGTATATTTTGAGTTTTTGCTTATAAATTTTCTTGCAGTCGCTCCAAAAATATTTCGGCGCACTTCGGGAATACCTGATTTTTCTTCCATGCTATATACAAATGCGATTCGAGCTTAGGATACAGCGGTACAAAACAAAGATTGCAGTTGCCGCTCGTGTTTATAATCTTATCAAGGCTAACGGCGTAACCCAAGCCTTCTTCGACAAGAAGCGACATATTGTAAAGAAGATTTCCCGTTGCTACCACATTCAATTCGTCGGCGCTTACTCCGAACCAATCGCTCACCTTGTTTTTGCCGAGCGACTGACGGGAACGTATAAGCGGTTTATCCCGCAAATCCTCGGGAGTAATGAATTGCTTTTCGGCAAGCGGACTGTCTTTGCGCATAAGGACGCCCCACGTATCGGTTAGCGGCAGTTGCAAATAGTCGTATCTGCTTAAATCAAACGGTTCGATAAATATTCCGAAATCAATCAAGCCTTTATCGAGCCTTTCGGAAACAGTCGCGCTGTCGCCGCTGAACAGGTGGTACTTTACGGCAGGATATTCCAACCGAACGGTATGCGCCGCCTTTGCTATAATGCCCATTACATAACTTTCGCCGCCGCCTATGTAAATATCGCCGCTTACTTCGGCAATCGGCGCGCTAAGTTCGGCTTCGGTCTGATTGTACAGCTCGATTATTTCTTCCGCACGCTTGCATAGCAGTTGCCCCGCCTCGGTGAGCATGATTTTCCTGTTGCCGCGTATAAACAGCGTTTGCCCCAATTCTTTTTCGAGATTCTGCATTTGCCGCGAGAGATTCGGCTGTGTTACAAACAGACTTGCCGCCGCTCTCGAAATGCTTTCTTCGCGCGCCACCGCCAAAAAGTATTTTAATTCGCGCAGTTCCATATCGCACCCCCGCCCTTTAAACTTATTTTATACAGTATATATTATTTACGTATGCCTGTCAATTATGGGACGGTATAAAATATAAGTATTTGACATATTGACGAATCCGAAATAAAATATCATCGTCAACAGATATTTAAACGGCGGGAATCCGCAAAAAAATCAAAAGGAGCGTAAAATCATGTTAGGAAATTTCATTTACTCAAACCCGACAAAACTCTACTTCGGCAAAGACGCTTTGAACGGCTTGAACGAAGAACTGCCCAAATACGGCAAAAACGTATTGCTTGTTTACGGCGGCGGCTCGATTAAGAAAAACGGCATTTACGATAATGTGGTGTCCGTTTTAAAGGCGAACGGCAAAAAGATTTACGAGGACGCGGGCGTTATGCCAAACCCCACCGCCGAAAAACTCAACGAAGGCATAGAGCGCGCAAAAGCGGCAAAAGCCGACCTTATACTTGCGGTAGGCGGCGGTTCTGTGTGCGACTACGCCAAAGCAGTTTCGGTTTCGGTGCACTGCAACGACGACGCATGGGACAAATATTTTATACGTTTCGAAGAACCCTCTTGCGAGATAATCCCCGTGGGGTGCGTTCTTACCATGGTGGGAACGGGCAGCGAAATGAACGGCGGTTCGGTTATTACCAATCACAAACAAAAGCTGAAAATCGGGCACGTTTTCGGTGAAAACGTATATCCTAAGTTTTCGATTATGAATCCCGAATTTACCTTTACTCTGCCGAAATACCAAATGATTTCTGGTATTTACGATATTATGTCACACATACTCGAACAGTATTTTTCGGGAACGGACGACAACACAAGCGACTACATTATGGAAGGACTGTTGCGTTCGCTTATTCACAGCGCGGATATCGCCGCCGAAAATCCCACCGATTACGAGGCAAGAAGCAATATCATGTGGACGGCAACATGGGCGTTAAACACTCTTGTCGCAAAAGGAAAAACAACCGATTGGATGGTGCATATGCTCGGTCAGGCGGTTGCCGCTCACACCGACGCAACGCACGGCATGACTCTTGCCGCGGTTTCGATTCCCTACTACAAATATATTCTGCCTTACGGAACAGCCAAATTCGCACGCTATGCGGTGAACGTATGGAACGTAAATCCCGAAGGAAAAACGGAAAAGCAAATCGCTTACGAGGGATTGGAAGTCATGGAAAAATGGATGCGCAAACTCGGACTTGTAATGAACATAACCGAACTCGGCGCAACAAAAGAAATGCTTGACGGCATGGTAAAAAGCACTCTTGTTATGGACGGCGGCTATAAGGTATTTAACGAAAGCGACATACGCGCCGTATTGCAGGCAAGCTTTTAACGGGAAAATATACGGAGCGGAATATGAAAAAAATAATTATAGTAACAAGCTCTCCGAGAAAAAACGGCAATTCCGAAATTTTGGCGCAAAAGTTTGCCGACGGCGCAATTTCCGCCGGCAACGAAGTAAAAACAATCGCGGTGCGCGATATAGATTTGAAGTTTTGCACAGGCTGTCTTTACTGCAACTCGCACGACAAATGCGTGCTTAACGACGGCATGAATGCACTTTACGAAAGTTTTAGAAACGCCGACGTACTTGTGTTTACAACGCCCGTATACTATTACGCGGTAAGCGGACAGCTTAAAACTTTTCTCGACAGACTCAATCCGCTTTACGGGAGCAAAAACAAATTCAAAGATGTTTATCTTCTTGCAACGGCGGCAGACGACAGCAAAAGCGCAATGAACGGCGCAATCAAAGATATTCAAGGTTGGATTGACTGCTTTGACGGCGTATCGTTAAAAGGCGTAATATGCGGCACGGGCGTAACCGACAAGGGAGAAATCAACAACACATACTTCCCCGAGCAAGCCTACAACATGGGCAAAAACGTATAGAGGCAATCACGATACCGCAAAAAAACGGCACGTTTTAAAGCGTGCCGTTTTGTTTTTGTGCGGATTATCGGTTAATATTTTACTGTACCGTTTCGATAAGACCGTAATTGCCGTCGATTCGTTTGTAAAGTACGTTGACGTTTTTGGTCGTTTTATTGCTGAATACGTAAAAGCTGTGTCCCACAAGCTCCAATTCCTCGATTGCATCCTCTACCGTCATGGGAGTGAGCTCGTAAGTTTTACTGCGCACTACGCCGCGGTAATCCTCTTTTTCAACGGGCGGAGCAAATGAAATATCCGCATCTTTAATGCGCACCTTTTTGGAGCGACTTACAAGCTTGTCGCGGTGTTTTATTATCTGCTTTTCGAGTTTGGGAAGTGCCAAATCTATATTTTCGTACATGTTCTCGCCCGCAACTTCCGCGCGCATTACCACGCTATCGAGAACTATGGTAAGTTCGAGAGTTTCGACGTCGTTGGCTTTTTTAAGCATAACTTTTACTTTGGTGTCGTCCTCAAAGAATTTATCGAGGCGTTGCACCTTTTTGTCGATTAAGTCTTTGAGTTTGTCGCTGGGGTTGTAGTTTTTGGTAAGAAACTCGATTCTCATAATTTGTCCTCCTGAGATGTTGAATACCTTTGTATCCTAACCGTATTATAACACAAATTCCTTTTATTGTAAATAGGGTTTTCGAATTTTACCCGTTCTTTTTTTCAATTCCGCCGTTCAGCCGATTTTTACCTGACCGTTTACAATGTCTACCGTAACGGTGCTGTTGTCGCGTATACTGCCCTCTAACATAGCTTCGGCAATATTGTCCTCTACATATTGCTCGATTACTCTGCGCATGGGACGCGCGCCGTACTCGGGGTCGTATCCGCGTTCAACCAAAAAGTTCATAGCGTTTTCGGTAAGTTTAAGATTTATACCGCGTTCCGACAGTGATTTTTCCACCTTTTTAAGCATTATGTCGGCTATCTTGCGAATATCTTCTTTGCTCAAATGACGGAATATGCTCACAACGTCGATACGGTTTATAAATTCGGGTTTGAAATGACGTTTTAACGCCTCGGTGAGAATCTCCTCGGTGCGCTTTTCGTCGGGTGCTTCCGCGGACTGCGCCGAGAATCCCAAACTGCGGTTGTTCTGCTTTAAATCGGAAACGCCCGCATTGCTCGTCATTATTATTATAGTGTTTTTAAAGCTTACCACTCTGCCCTGACTGTCGGTGAGTCTGCCGTCGTCGAGTATCTGTAAAAGCGCGTTGTAAACATCGGGATGCGCTTTTTCGATTTCGTCGAAAAGCACAACCGAATACGGTTTGCGCCGCACTTGCTCGGTGAGCTGTCCGCCGTCGTCAAAACCCACATATCCCGGAGGCGCGCCTATAAGTTTACTTACGGAATGAGCTTCCATGTATTCCGACATGTCGAGCCTTATAACCGAATTTTCGTCGTCGAACATAGCTTCGCCGAGAGCCTTTGTAAGTTCGGTTTTACCCACGCCCGTAGGACCCAAAAACAGGAACGAACCTATGGGGCGGTTTGCATCTTTAAGTCCCGCTCTCGCTCTGCGAATAGCTTTGGCTACGCTGTTTACAGCCGATTCCTGCCCCACGACGCGCTCGTGCAGAATTTCTTCGAGATGTACGAGCCGCTGTGTTTCCGTTTCCGTGAGTTTGGTTACGGGGATTTTAGTCCATTTGCTTACGACTTCGGCTATTTCTTCTGGCCCTATCACGCCGTCGCAACGCTCGGAATTTTTGCTCCAATCCAATTTCAGTTTTTCGATTCTTGCTTGAAGTTCCTTGCCTTTGTCGCGCAATACTATTGCCGTTTTGTAGTCCTCGTGTTTTAACGCCTCTTTCTTTTCCGATTCGATTTTCGCGAGTTCTTCTTCAGCCTCTTTAACGCCGTCGGGCACTGTGTTGCAACCCACTTTGGCTTTGCTCATTGCCTCGTCGATTAAGTCGATGGCTTTATCGGGCAAAAATCTGTCCATTATATATCGGTCGCTCAATTTCGCCGCCGCAATAAGCGCGTCGTCGGTAATCTTCACCTTGTGGAACGCCTCGTAATTGTCGCGAATTCCGCGCAAAATTTCGATTGTATCGTCAACACTCGGCGGCGCTACTATTATGGGCTGAAATCTGCGCTCCAACGCTTTGTCGGTTTCAATGAATTTACGGTATTCGTCGGTAGTAGTCGCGCCTATCGTCTGCATTTCGCCGCGCGCCAAATACGGCTTTAATATATCCGCAGGCGAAACCTCGCCCTCTTTACTGCCCGCCTGCGCAAGCGTGTGAAGTTCGTCTATGAATACTATTATGTTTTGTTGCGACTTGATTAAGTCGATTGCCGTTTTAAGTTTTTCTTCAAGCGAACCGCGATACTTAGTGCCCGCCATAAGCGAACCCAAGTCGAGCGCAAACACGATTTTGTCTTTTAAAAGTTCGGGTACGTTGCCTTCTACAATGGCTTTGCTTAGTCCCTCGACAACCGCGCTTTTCCCAACGCCCGGCTCGCCTATAAGCACGGGATTGTTCTTTGTTTTGCGACACAAAATCTGTATTATACGCTCGATTTCTTCTTTGCGCCCTATTACGGGGTCGATTTTGTTTTCACGCGCACGCTGAGTCAAATCTATTCCGAGGTCGGCAAGCTGTGCGGGCAGTCTTGTTACGCCGCCCTGCGCTTTTCCGCCGTTATCGGTTTTTCTGCCGATTATAGCCTCTTTGAGCTTTTCTATAATCTGATTCACGTTCATTACGCCCGCTACTACCGAATAAGCGTAAGATGTGGGGTCTTGCAACATGCAAAACAGAAAATGCTCCGTTCCCACAAATGCGCCGCCGTTTTTTTGGCTGAGTTCATGCGCAAAATAAAAAGTCTGCTTTACGCGCGGAGTAAACTCGGGGTCTATTCCCGCTACGTGGTCGGACTCGGAAAACAATTCTTCGAGCATATCCGCTTTCAGTCCGCCCTGCAAAAGAAGCTGACCGGCAAAGCTGGCTTCGGTTTTTACGAGTCCGTAAAGCATATGCTCTGTTCCCACTACGGGATTGCTGAATTTTACCGCCGCCTCATGAGCAATCTCCGCGGCTTTGTTCATATTTACCGATACAGGAAACGACATCATATAAATCTCCTCCTTCGGTTCGGTTGCGTCAAAAAATAATTTCGCCGAAAAACCGAACCGCCTGTTGCTTTCTGAATTTATTTTATGTGCATTACGCACGTTTTAATTTAACGAAAACTATCTTTTGCAAATGCTTTTTAAGGTTTTCGAGACGTATGCGGCTCGGAATATATCGCGCTCGTCACCCGACATTTCCTTTTTGCCGCTTAAATTCAATATGTTTGCGGGTTGCGCGTCGGTTACAAGACGCTCGAAACGCGCCGAATCGGATATTTTCAGAAGTCCGTAATACGCGCCCAATTTAACCATTGCAAACAGCTTCATAAACTCTTTGCTGTCTACCGTGTACGCATTGCACAAAATGCCGTACGAGCGCATTATTCTGTCGCGTAACACAGTTTCGTCGGCTTCGAGCAGCTCGTCGCGCGCTTTAAGCTCCGCCTCGGCGATATGTCCGATAGACGCCTGCACCGATGTGAGAATATCCTGTTCCGAAATTCCCAAAGTTTTCTGATTGGAAATCTGATACAAATATCCGTCGGCCTCGCTACCCTCGCCGTATACTCCGCGTATCGTCATATTTAAACGCGCAACCGCGCCCACGCACTGCTCTAAGTTTCGGGTTATGCTTAGTCCCGGCAAGAACATCATAGCCGACGCACGCATTCCCGTTCCCACGTTTGTGGGACAGCTAGTTAAGTATCCGAGCTTTCGGTCGTATGCGAATTTGAGAGCCTTCGATATATCGTCGTCTATACCGTTTACTATCTTGTAAGCCTCGGGCAAGCTGAATCCCTGCAAAATACATTGCTCGCGTATATGGTCTTCTTCGCATATCATTATGCTTACGGTTTCACTGCCGTTTATTATCGCCGAACCGAACTTTTCGTTTTCGAGAAGGTCTGCGCTTATAAGATGCTTTTCGCGCAATACCTCTCCCGAATTATTGTCGTTTATCGATTCCATGCGGTAAAGCGCGTAATCGGAATCGCCGAAATCGCCGCCGTTATCGGCATTAGACGCGCGCTTGTTCACCGCCTCGTATACCTTACGCGAAAGCAACAATGCGCGGTCGTCGTTGAGTTTGTACGGATACGGCAATCCTTCTACGTTACGGGCAAGACGCACTCTGCTTGTTACCACTACGTCGTTATAATTTCCGCTCATTGCCGTTCTCCTTTGAGTTGTCTCATTCTGTCGCGTATTATCGTGGCTTTTTCGTATTCTTCGAGCTCCAAAACTTTTTCGAGTTCCTTTTTAAGACGCTCGTATTCCGCGCTTACGCTGTTTTCCACTCCCTGAGGAACTTTGCCCACGTGACTTACGTCGCCGCCCTGCATGCGCCGTATAACGGGCATAATAAGCTGCGCGAACTCTTTATAACAGTCACTGCACCCCACAAATCCGGTGCGCAAAAACTCACTGCCCGTCGTTCCGCACGAGCGGCAGATAAATTCCTCGCGTTGCGGCAATTTGGGTTCTTCGAAGAAGCCTCCCAAACCGCCGAACAAACTGCCCAACCCCGACATTTTCATTAGGCTTCCGCCGTACTTTTTCTGACACTCCGCGCACAAGTCGCGCTTTGTGGTTATACCGTTTATCTTTTTAATAGAATGAAACGTAGCTTCGTTTTTTCCGCATTCGTCGCACAACATTTCAACTGTCCTCCTTGTTATTTTTGCCTTTTGTTTTACCCCGTTTACATGCGTCGGGGTTGTACCCCGTCGTCGTTCATTTTGAGCAGATACAGCAAAACCGACTTCATTATACCGGCACGTAAACCGTCTTTCGCAATCCCCGGAGCTATAAGCGATTTGTCGCCTAGCACCACCTTTAACATATTTGCCGAATCGGGATTAAGCAGATTTTCGGTTACCATGCGGTCGATTATCTGACACGCGCGATTATAACCGAGCCCTTCGGCAACCGTATGCCCTATCAGTTCTTCGAGCATTTCGTTGGGCGGCTGACTTATGCGCACAACGGTAATCGAACCTCCGCCGCCCCTGCGCGATTCTATCGTGTATCCTCTTTCGGGAGTAAACCGAGTGCTTAATACATAATTTATCTGACTTGGCGCGCACGAAAAATAATTCGCAAGCTCGTTGCGGCTTATGCTCAGGCTGTCGTCGTCGCCCAGCGTATCGAGTAAAAACGCTTCTATCAAATCGCTTATGTTCGCCATAATTATAACCTCCTCGGTCGGTATTATTCATTGGTAAAGCCAATAGATATTCACATGAGTTTGACTTTCTTTGACCTTTGACTTTCGAGCATATTATAATACCCCTTAACCGATTTGTCAAGGGGTTTTACAAAATTTTCCGAGATTTTTTCGGGCACTATGTTTTATGACGCCAACATGCAAACAACGCATATAATCCGATATATAATGCGCCGAATCTTTTTCCGCATATCTTTTATACGAATTTCTGTATCTGTACTCCCGCTTCTTCAAGCAGTTTTAAAGAAAACTCGTCGGGGTATCCCTCGCGGTACACTATGCGCTTTATGCCGCTGTTTATTATCATTTTCGCACAAATAACGCAAGGCTGATGAGTGCAATACAAAGTCGCACCGTCTACGCTGAGTCCCATTTTCGCCGCCTGAATAATTGCGTTTTGCTCGGCATGCGTGGCATAGCACAGCTCGTGACGCGTTCCCGACGGAATACCGAGTCCGCGGCGCATACAAACTCCGCGCTCTTTACAGCTTTGTATTCCGCTGCTCGCTCCGTTATAGCCTGTTGTAAGAATCCGTTTGTTTTTGGCTATGACCGCTCCTATCTGTCTGTTTTCCTGAAAGCAACTCGACCACGTTGCCACCAAATCGGCAACTTCCATAAACCTATTGTCCCATTTATCCATAAACGCACTTCCCTGCTTTTATATTTACATTATATAATAACCTCGGAATTTGCGCAAGCGAATTTTATTCGCCCGATAATGCGTACTAAAAAAATTTTGCAAATTTTTACAAAAACTCTTGACAATAATTTTATGCGGCGTTATAATATGCTCAAAGTCAAAGGTCAAAGAAAGTCAAACTTGCTTGCAAAAACAAAATCACAAGCAGTAAAACACTTGCTATTTTTTGGCATTTGGGCTATTATATTTAAGGTCAAAAAGTTAATAATTTATTTAGGAGGATTTATACATGAAAATCAAACCTTTATTCGACCGCATCGTAATCGAGCCGGTTGATACCGAAGAAAAGACCAAAAGCGGAATCGTTCTTTTGGCGAAAGACCAAGAGAAACCCCAAATGGCTAAGGTTATTGCGGTAGGCCCCGGCGGAAACGTAGACGGCAAAGACGTTAAAATGGAAATAAAAGTCGGCGACAAGGTACTTTATTCCAAGTACGCGGGCAGCGAATTTAAAATCGACGGCAAAGACGTAACGATTATGCGTCAAAGCGACGTGCTTGCCGTTATAGAATAATCTCAGGAGGACAACCACTATGGCTAAACAGATTAAAACAGGCGAAGAAGCAAGAAAAGCATTGGAGGCAGGCGTAAACGCCCTTGCCAACACCGTTAAAATCACACTCGGTCCCAAAGGCAGAAATGTTGTTTTGGGCAAAAAGTACGGTGCTCCCCTAATTACCAACGACGGCGTTACCATTGCCAAGGAAATCGAGCTCGAAGACCAATTCGAAAACATGGGTGCACAGCTCGTACGCGAAGTAAGCACCAAAACAAACGACGTTGCCGGTGACGGCACGACTACCGCTTGCGTTCTCGCTCAGGCAATAATACGCGAAGGACTTAAAAACGTAGCCGCGGGCGCAAACCCCATGGTACTTAAAAAAGGCATTGCTTCCGCTACTAATGTTGCGGTAAATCACCTTAAATCCATTTCCAAAACCGTTGAATCGGAAAAAGAAATCAATCAGGTGGCAAGCATTTCGGCAAGCGACGAAACCGTAGGCGCACTCATTGCCGAAGCTATGCAAAAAGTCGGCAAAGACGGCGTTATCACCGTTGAAGAAAGCAAAACCATGGACACCAATCTTTCGATTGTAGAAGGCATGCAATTCGACCGCGGCTATGCGTCGGCTTACATGGTTACCGACCAAGACAAAATGGAAGCGGTACTCGAAAATCCGTTGATTCTCATTACCGACCGCAAGATAAGCACAATTCAGGAAATACTCCCCGTTTTGGAGCAAATAGTGAATCAGGGAGCAAAGCTTCTTATAATCGCAGACGACATCGAGAGCGAACCCCTTGCCACCCTTGTGGTAAACAAGTTAAGAGGCACGTTCAACTGCGTTGCCGTTAAGGCTCCCGGCTTCGGCGACCGCAGAAAAGAAATGCTTAAAGACATCGCGGTTCTTACCGGCGGCACCGTTATAAGCGAAGAAACCGGATTGGAGTTCAAAGACGTAAACGTAAGCATGCTCGGCAGAGCAAAACAAGTTAAAGTCGACAAAGAGAACACAACTATTGTAGAAGGCAACGGAAACAGCGACGATATTAAGGCGCGCGTAAAATCCATTCGCGCTCAGATGGACAACACCACTTCCGACTATGACAAAGAAAAGCTTGCCGAACGCTTGGCTAAGCTTGCGGGCGGCGTTGCTGTTATAAACGTAGGCGCGGCTACCGAAGTGGAAATGAAAGAAAAGAAACTTCGTATAGAAGACGCTCTTGCGGCTACGCGTGCGGCAGTCGAAGAAGGCATGGTTCCCGGCGGCGGCGTTGCGCTTCTCAGCGCGATTCCCGCAATCAAAAAGCACATTGCTTCCCTTTCGGGCGACGAAAAAACGGGCGCATCCATTGTTCTTCGCGCACTCGAAGAACCCGTACGTCAGATTGCGGCAAACGCGGGCATAGACGGCGGCGTTGTGGTAAACAACATACTTTCCTCCAAAAAGTCAAACTACGGTTACGATGCGTTCAAAGACGAATACTGCGACGTTGTGGCTAAGGGCATTATCGACCCTACTAAGGTTACCCGCTCGGCACTTCAAAATGCGGCAAGCGTTGCGGCGACCTTCCTGACAACCGAAAGCGTGGTTGCGGATATTCCCGAACCCGAACCTGCTGCTCCCGCAGGCGGCGGCATGGGCGGCATGTACTAAGATTTAAATATAACAAAATAAATTAAGACCCGAGCGCATATGTTCGGGTCTTTTTTGTATATTTTACCGCACTCCCGTTGCTTATTTACGGCAAACTGCGGCAGAAGAAAATAATTACGGATACATGTATAAAAAAATCCGCATTATCGCATTATAAAAGTACAAGACAACGATTTACTCACCTGATTTTTTACTTTTCCGATGAACGGCACCTTTTTCTTATTTAATTCGGTTTTGACTGCTTTTGCCTGAATTTATCAAAATCGTCTGTAAAACGGAAAAAAGACGCCGATAAAAATTTAATGTGACAAAATCGGCGTCTTGAAGATATATTAAAAGACTTTCGTAAGTAATTTACGGAAGTCTTTTATTTTTTTGTATGGATTTCTCCGCTTCGGTCGAAATGACATTATGTGCAGTCGAAATGACATTATGTGCGGTCGAAATGACATTATGTGCGGTCGAAATGACATTATGTGCAGTTGAAATGACATTATGTGCAGTTGAAATGACATTATGTGCAGTTGAAATGACATTAT
>CAMUAL010000009.1 GCA_947086925.1 uncultured Clostridia bacterium | reverse complement strand
TCCTCGACTTCGCTCGGAATGACATATACTGCCTTACGCCTCGCTGCCGAGGTGGATAGAACGGTGCGGATTTTTTTGGGCAGTCGGTGCGCACACAAGGGAACTTTGTCACCTCGACCGAAGCGGAGAGGTCTTTTAAGATTCCTCGACTTCGCTCGGAATGACATATACTGCCTTACGCCTCGCTGCCGAGGTGGCGGACAACGTAGCGGCTATTCGGGCGTGCTATATGCCCCGTGTTATATATCCAATTCTTTTACAAGCTTAGCATTATCCTCAATAAACTTACGCCTCAGTTCGGGCATTTCACCCATAAGAACGGTGAATATTTCGTCGGCGGCAAAGGCATCGTCCATTGTAACCTGCTTTAAGGTGCGGAACTCGGGACTCATTGTGGTGTGCCACAACTGTTCGGCGTTCATTTCGCCCAAGCCTTTGTAACGCTGTACTTCACTGCCCTTACGTCCGAGCTTGTCCAAAGTTTCGTTAAGTTCGCGTTCGGAGTAGCAGTAGTAGTCGTTCTTGCCTTTGCTTACCTTATACAAGGGGGGCATTGCGCTGAACACGTGCCCGTGCTCTATAAGCGGACGCATAAAGCGGAAGAAGAACGTAAGCAAAAGTATTCTTATGTGACTGCCGTCTACGTCGGCATCGGTCATACATATAATTTTGTCGTATCTTAATTTACTTTCGTCGAATTCCTCGCCCACCCCGCAACCGAACGCGGTTATCATGGCTTTGATTTCGGCGTTTTCAAGTACTTTGCCGAGACGCGCTTTTTCTACGTTGAGGATTTTACCGCGGAGCGGCAATATAGCCTGAAATCTGCGGTCGCGCCCTTGCTTTGCCGTTCCGCCTGCGCTGTCGCCCTCGACTATATAAATCTCGCAGTGAGAAGGGTCGCGGTCGGAGCAGTCGGCAAGCTTGCCGGGGAGAGTCGTGGTTTCGAGTATTCCCTTGCGGCGCGTAAGCTCGCGGGCGTTACGCGCGGCATCGCGCGCACGCTGTGCGGTTATACATTTAAGCACAAGGTCTTTTGCCTCTTTGGGGTTTTCTTCGAGATACGTTCCGAGTCCGTCGGCAAGGGCTTTTTCAACACAGCTTCTCATTTCGCTGTTGCCGAGTTTGGTCTTTGTCTGACCTTCGAACTGCGGCTCGGTAAGCTTAACGCTTACTATTGCGGTAAGTCCCTCGCGCACGTCGTCGCCCGTAAGCTTTTCTTCTTCTTTTACAATCTTCTGCTCGTGGGCGTAATCGTTTATAACCTTTGTAAGAGCGTTTTTAAAGCCCACAAGGTGAGTACCGCCTTCCTCGGTGTTTATGTTGTTTGCGTACGAATATATAAGCTCGCTGTAACTGTCGTTGTACTGCATTGCTATTTCTACGGTGTTGTCCTTGTACTGCTTTTCGATATACAGCGACTGCGGGAACAGCGTTTCCTTACTGCGGTTAAGATAATCCACAAAGTCGAGTATGCCGCCGTCGTAGCGGAAGGTTTCCTGCTTTTCGCGCTCGGGACGGTTGTCGATAAGCTGTATTGTCAAGCCGCGGTTAAGATACGCAACCTCGCGCATGCGCGAACGTATAAGGTCGTACTGAAACTCTATCGTTTCGAAAATCTTATCGTCGGGGAAAAACGTAACCTTTGTGCCGTTACGGTCGGTTCTGCCAACCTCGGCAAGCGGGCGCATGGGAACGCCGCGATTGTACTTTTGGCGGTAAACCTTGCCGTTTTTGTAAACCTCTACTTCGAGCCATTCGCTCAGCGCGTTTACAACCGACAAGCCGACACCGTGCAAACCGCCCGACACCTTGTATCCGCCGCCGCCGAATTTGCCGCCCGCATGAAGTTTTGTTAAAACAACTTCTACCGAGCTTACTTTTTCTTTGGGGTGAATGTCTACCGGTATGCCGCGTCCGTTATCGGTAACGGAAACCGCGCCCTCTTTCGTCAGCTCGACTATAACGGTATCGCAATAGCCGGCAAGCGCTTCGTCTACGCTGTTATCTACGATTTCGACTATTAAGTGATGAAGTCCGCGCTCGTCGGTGCTTCCTATATACATGCCCGGACGTTTGCGTACCGGCTCCAATCCTTCGAGGACCTGTATTTCACTGCTGTCGTAATGCGTGTCTATCTTTCTTGCCATTTTACATCTCTCTCCTGATTGAGATTTTTACCTTATAATTATAGCACGTTTAAGGCGAAAAATAAAGCGTTTTAAGCTATGGTTATGACGAAATTTGCATATAAATTTTTATTACGCACCGTTTAACGCCTTTAAACGCACCTCTACGGCACGATAAATCGATTTTTGACACAACCATGCGGGCAAAGAAAAATCGGCAAAAGTGATTTTTGCCGATTTTCGATATTTTGTACAGTCGTTGCTTTTAAAGCCGAAAAGCGAAAACTTTATTTCCGCAACAGAAAATTCTTGTGTTTTTTATTTATAACTTTCGTTATCGGAAATGTGCCTTCGAACTATTAAGGGAATACCCATGCCCGACGCTATTTTGCGACAACGGCGTATACTGTCGTTGGGAATAATATCCACAACGGTAAAACGGATACTCAGTCCCGCCTCTTTGCAACCTTTTGCAAAATCGAGAATTTCATCGTGCGTGAACATGCCGAATTTGGGGTGACACAGATTTTGATACGCGCCGCGGTCGGCCTCGTTGAGCGAAACGGAAACTTCGTCGACGCTGCGCTTTAATTCGGGTATTATGTCGCGGTCGTTTATAAGCTTGCCCTGACCGTTGGTATTGAGGCGCACTTTTATTCCCTTGCTTTTAAGATACTCGCCTGTTTTTACGAGAGTATTCATATTGTAGGTAGGCTCGCCGTATCCGCAGAATACCGCTTCGGCAAAGGGCTTGCCGTAATTGTCAATGGCGTTTTTCATATCTTCGAACGACGGCTCGCGGCTAAGACGCAAGTCGTATCCAACAAGCATGTCGGAATTGGAGCGAATACAAAATTCGCACCTGTTGCCGCACTTGTTGGTTATGTTAAGATACAGCGTACCTTTAAGTTCGTAAATATAATTATCCATTAAATCCTCTTGTCGGTTTTACATACGTGCAGTAAATAAACTAATTAAGACGCGGAAATGCGCGATAAGCGTTTTGTCTTGTGATTTCGATAACTTCTTCTACGGGCAGTCCGCGTACTTCCGCAATCTTTTCCGCCTGATAGCGAACGTATTTGGGATAGTTTAATTCGCCTCGGTGCGGAGTGGGGGCAAGATACGGACAGTCGGTTTCTATCAGTATTCTGTCGAGCGGCAAAGCCTGTATTATTTCCGCCGCCTTTGAATTTTTAAAGGTGATACTCCCCGAAAACGATATGTAAAAACCCATATCCGCATAGGTAAGCGCGGTTTCTTTACTGCCCGAAAAGCAGTGCATAACCGCCCCCGCCGTTAAATTCGAGCGGTATTTTTTTATTACGTCGTAAAAATCGCCGTAGGCGTCGCGCACGTGAAAAACCGCAGGCAGATTTACCGAGCGCACGAGTTCGAGCTGTTCTATAAGCACACGCATTTGCGAACGCTTATCGGTGTCGTCGTAATGGTAGTCGAGTCCTATTTCGCCGACCGCAACGCACTTAACGCTGTCGCACAACTCGGCGAGCGTGCCCAAATAGCCCTGCCCCACGTCGGCGGCGTCCGAGGGGTGTATTCCCACCGCCGCGTAAATTTTCGGATTCTGCTCGGCAATCTTAACCGAATACGCGCTTGAAAACTCGTTGAATCCCACCGAAATTACGCGCTCTAACCCGTCCGCATCCATGTTGCTTATTATTTCACCCGCTCCCTCGTAGCGAACGTCGGTAAGGTGCGCGTGAGTGTCTATCAGCATACTTCCGCTCCGCTCGCTATTGCCGCCTCGGGCGTTACGAGAACAAGCTTATCGCCCTCGGAGGCGCAAAGAATCATACCCTCGCTTGTTATTCCGCGCATATTGCGGGGTTTTAAGTTGCTCACAAGCACAACTCTTTTACCCACCATTTCTTCGGGGGTGTAATGCTTGGCTATACCCGAAACCACCGTGCGCACCTCGTCGCCCACCTTCAAGGTGAGTTTAAGCAGTTTGTCGGCTTTTTCCACCTTTTCGCATGCCGTAACTTCCGCAACAAGCAACTTCGTTTTGAAAAAATCGTCGATTGATATATAACCGTTTTCTTCGTTCACATCGGATTCCTCCGCATTTTTCGTTTTTACGCCGCCGTCTTTATTCTTCGATTCCGCAAGCTTAACGAGCTCCTCCGTCTCTTTTTTAACGTCGAGCCGAGGAAAGAGCGCGTCGAGCGCAACCGTTTCGTATTCTGCGACTTTGCCGTAGATAAGATTGGCGTTCGTTTCGGGCGGAGCCATTTTAAGCGACGCAAGTATCTTCTCGCCCGTCGAGGGAATAAACGGCAACAAAAGCGTTCCCGCCACGCGTATTGCCTCGGTTAAAACGTATAAAACTTCGTTCAGTCTTACCTTATCCTCTTTTATCAGCACCCACGGTTTTGTCAAATCTATATATTTGTTGGCAAAGCCGATTAAGTCGAAAATCTTTTCGAGCGCGCACTGCGGCTTGTATTCGTCCATATCCGCTTTTACGCCCGCATAAAGCGCGTTTATCTTTTCCGTCATCTCCGAATCCGCGGGTTCGGGCACTCCCTTTTTGATTTTGCCGCCGAAATATTGTTCGTTCATCTTCATTGTGCGGCGCACAAGATTGCCGAGGTCGTTGCAAAGGTCGGCGTTGATGCGAGTCAAAAAAGTTTCGTTTGTATACGCGCCGTCCGCTCCGAAAGGCATTGCGCGAAGAAGATAGTACCTCAATGCGTCTTTGCCGTAGCGGGGCAGTAAATCGAACGGGTCGACTACGTTGCCTTTGCTTTTGCTCATTTTGTCGCCGTTAAACTGCATCCAACCGTGCGCCACAACCTTTTCGGGGAGAGGCAAATCAAGCGCCATGAGAATAGACGGCCATATGATTGTGTGAAACCGCACAATCTCTTTTGCCATAAGATGCAGATTCGCAGGCCAATATTTTTTCATATCGGGCGACGGCTTTTCGCCGTCGTACCCGAGTGCCGTTATATAGTTGCTGAGCGCGTCCACCCAAACATAAACGATGTGTCCTCGGTCGAACTCTACGGGGATTCCCCACTTGAAGCTCGTGCGCGATACGGCCAAATCTTCGAGACCCGCGTCGATAAAGTTGTTCACCATTTCGTTCACGCGGCTTGCGGGTTGCAAAAAGTCGGTTTCGGTAAGAAGTTTGCGCACCTTCGGAGCGTACTTGCTCAGTCTGAAAAAGTAACTTTCTTCTTCCGCTTCCTGCACCTCTCTGCCGCAATCGGGGCATTTGCCGTCTACAAGCTGACTTTCCGTCCAAAACGCCTCGCACGGCGTGCAGTATTTGCCCTTGTATTTAGATTTGTATATGTCGCCTTGTTCGTAAAGCCTTTTGAATATGTTTTGCACGGCTTTTACGTGATAATCGTCGGTAGTGCGTATGAACTTTGTGTACGATACGTCCAACATGCCCCACAGTTCTTTTATCTCTTTAACCAAACCGTCGACAAACTTTTTGGGGGTCACGCCCGCTTCCTCGGCACGCTTTTCTATCTTCTGCCCGTGTTCGTCCGTGCCCGTAAGATAAAACACGTCGTACCCTTCCATGCGTTTAAAGCGAGCTATCGCGTCGCCGTAAACGGTGGTGTAACAATGCCCCAAATGCCACTTTCCGCTCGGATAATATATCGGAGTCGTAAGATAAAACTTTTTCTTCTTTTCAGCCATGCTCTTTTCCTCTTTTTTCTGCTTTGCCGAAAACTTTTCACTATAATAGCAGTACTATATATTATAACGCAAACCGCCGCACAAATCAACCGTTTAAATGCCACATTATATTGTGGTTAAAGCGCCTCTCGTCAACGCTATATATTGATACGCGGCCACCGTAAAATCCGCATTACGCCGCGCTATCATTATTGAGGACAAGACCGAATATACATTATATATGAGTAAAATTTGGTACATAATGCTTCTCGGCTCGGTTTCGGCTCTTTTATTTACCGACCCGGGCAAAGCGGTGACGGCTATGATTGCGGGAAGTCACGCCGCCGTTAAACTCAGCATAGAGCTTGCCGCGCTTTACGGCTTTTGGCTGGGGTTTTTCGGCATAATCGAAAAAATAGGTCTTGCCGACTTTTTGGGGCGTCTGTTGCACCCCGTGGTAAAATTTCTGTTCCCGAACCTGAGCAAAAAGGGCGAAAAGTACGTAACCATGAACATGGCGGCAAATCTCTTGGGACTCGGCAACGCCTCTACTCCCATGGCTATAAACGCAATAAAAGAGATGGACAACGGCTCGACGCGCGCCTCGCAGAACATGATTATGCTTACCGTTATTTCGGCAACGAGCTTGCAACTTTTGCCCACAACCGTTATAGGAATGCGCGCAACCCACGGCTCGGTTAATCCCGCCGATTTTTTACTGCCTGCGACGGCGGCAACAGTTTTAAGTACCGTAATAGGCATAACTGCGGTTAAGCTTATAGGGTGGGCGATAAAAAAACGGGCAAGCAAAAAAGCGGGCAAAGAGAAAAACTTAGGCAAGGCTAAAAACACGGAAAAAGCCGCGCCTCTGCCCCTTGCAGGCAAGGTGCTGAAATGACGGCATACGTAATTCCGCTTATTTTCATAACGGTGCTTTTGCTTGCGGCGATTCGACGAAAAGATTCGTATTCGGCTTTCACCGAAGGGTCGCGAAGCGCGCTCGGCTTAATGGCAAGCGTGTTTCCGTATCTGCTTGCCATAATGATGGCGGTAGAAGTTTTCAAGCAAAGCGGCGCGAGCTACTATCTGTCGAAAGCCGTATCTCCCGTTATGAACTTAATGGGCATACCCGCCGAACTTACCGAACTTATGCTTATACGTCCGCTTTCGGGCGCGGGTGCGCTCGGCATACTCGAAAACATTTTCACAACCTACGGGGCGGACTCGTACATAGGAAAATGCGCCTCGGTTATTTACGGTTCGAGCGAAACGGTGTTCTACATATCCACGATTTATTTTTCGCAGTCTAACGTGCGCAAATTGGGCTACGCGATTCCCGTGGCGCTGTTCGCAACTCTTATAGGTTGCATCGTAGGGTGCCGAATAGCAAGATTCATATAAAAAAGAAACGCCCTTTTTACGGGCGTTTCCGCTTTGAATTCTACGTTATATTAAAAGCTTATTTTTTTACGGCGAAAGTTGCCGCCGCCGATGCCAATGCCGCCAAAAGCGAGAATATTCCCGCAAGAATCGCACCGATACCGAGAGTAAATTTCACTCCCGTAAGTTTTTCCAAAACATCGAGCCCTTCTGCGCCTCCCTCTACGCCCATGGGATAAAACGCGCGGAAGCAGAAGAAAAATATTCCCGCAAGCAAGAATCCCGCAATCGCAAGAAGTCCGCCGAGCTTGCCTTTAAGCACAAACGAAAGAACTGCGCCCAAAATTCCCACAACCGCGAATATAAGCGATAAAAACATCATAAAGTTGAAATCCGTGCCGTCACCGCCGAACATAACTTTAAATCCCGAAACCGACGACGTTTTGTCTACCAAGTTCGATTTTGCCGTTATTCCCGGCGCGAGCAACATAAGTATTGCCGCCAATCCGAGCAGTGCCGCAACAAACATTATTATTTTGCCGTTTTGAACTTTTTTACTTGCCATTATTTAAACCTCCCAAATAACTTATTATAAGTATACGACACATTTTATGCTTTGTCAATAGCTGTAAAAGATGTTACGGATATATTATTCTTCCTCTTTTATGCCGTGAGTCGCAATAAGCGATGTAAACGATGCGACAAGCGAAAACAGTCCGCCGAGAATAGCTCCCAAACCCAATCTGTATTTTGCATTCGAAAGCGTTTCGTCGGTTTTAATCGCAGACGCGCCGCCCTCTACCCCTATGGGATAAACCGCGCGGAACAAAAAGAAGAACACCGCCGCCGCCAAAAATCCGAGCGCGGCAATAAGACTGCCTATTTTCTGCCGTTTTTCTTTGAGCGCGAACGAAAGTATAACACCCACGAAACCCATTGCCGAAAACACGAGCGTAAACAACATAAGGTAATTGAACTTCAAGTTATCGCCCATTCCGAACATAAGCTTAAAGCCCATGTAATAGTTTACAACCGATTCGTCGAGCAATACCGTTTTTTTGGTAATGCACGGCGCAAGCAACATCATTACCGAAACTATTCCGAAAAGCATAGCTATGAGTATTACCAAATGTTCGGTCGTTATCTTTTTGCTCTTTTTCCGCGTCTGATAATAGCTCATGGGCATAGACCGATTGCGCGCAGCGGATTGCTTGCGCTGTTTGGGTTGTTTTTTCGGCTTTGACGCCTTTGCGGTTTTTGCCATTTGCACTCTCCGTACTTTTATGCATTTATTCATATATATTATACTCCCGCTTTTTGCGATTGTCAACATATGCAAATTACGTTTAGACTCTAAGACACAGGGACGCATAAAGCTTGACATTGCGCCCGCAATGCTTTATAATGATTACATGGCAAGAAAAGCGAGAGTCAAAAGCGAAAGCGGAATGTATCATATCGTGCTTAAAGGCAACGATAAGCTTTTGTTTGCCGAAGACGACGATTACCGCAGATTTTTGCGGCTTCTCGCAAAATCGCAGGAGCGGGATTTAACCGAAATATACGCCTACTGTCTGTTTTCAGAGTCGGCGCATTTGGTGCTTAAAGAGGGATTGCAACCAATCGGCGAAACTCTTAAAGCTTTAATCTCGGCATACGCGGTGATTTGCAACGAAAAGTACAACCGTTCTGGCAAGCTGTTTTACGACCGCTACGTAAGCGAGCCGATAGAAACCGACGAAGAACTTGCCGACGCGGTAAGATACGTATTTCGGCTACCTTTAAAATACGGATTAACCGCCGAGTACGAATATTCCTCATACAATAACTACATGAGCAGAAAAGGCATTCGAAGCGACTCTCTGATGCTTTTATTCGACGACAGCATAATGCAGTTCAAATCCGAAATGCAAACCGAGCCTGCGCGCAAATTCGCATCGGGCGAACGCAAAAAAACAATCACCGACAACGAAGTCATAGAACTCGTGCGCACGCGCACCCGCGGCATGACTCCTTACGAGGCTGAGCACATAACTCTGCCCGTGCTCGGCGAACTCGTTTACAACTTGCAGCGCGAAGGAAGCAGTATACGTCAGCTTTCGCGCGTGCTCGATATAAGCAAAAGCACGGTTGAACGCGCGCTGAAAGTATATGCCGAAAGCACGGAATTATAAAATATTGCGCGCAAATACCGTACGCGCTTTCGATAAAATATGAATTACGATTTTTCACATTGTATGCTGTGCCCGCGCGAATGCGGCGCAAACAGGCAAAAGGGCGCGGGCGCATGCAGAGCCGACGACAAGCTCCGAGTAGCCAAAACAATGCTTCATATGTACGAAGAACCGCCTATAAGCGGAACTCGCGGCAGCGGCGCGATATTTTTCGGCGGCTGTAATTTACAATGCGGTTATTGCCAAAACGCGGTAATTTCGCAAAAAACGTGCGGCGAAATTTATTCGGTAAAAGAGCTTGCGGACGAAATGCTCGAATTGCAATTTAAAGGCGCGCACAACATAAACCTCGTTACGGGCGCGCACTACGTGCCGCATATAGCCGACGCGCTCGCTCTTATAAAACCGCAATTAAAAATTCCCGTTGTATACAACAGCTCGGGTTACGAAAAGCCCGAAACGCTTAAAATGTTAAACGGGCTAATCGATATTTACCTGCCCGACTTTAAATATATCAGCCGTGACGCGGCGCAAAAATATTCACACGCCCCCGACTACCCCGAAGTTGCGGTTGCCGCAATATCGGAAATGGTGCGTCAAACGGGCGGGTACGTTGAGCGCGACGGATTGGCACTGCGCGGCACGATTATCCGTCACCTTGTTCTTCCCAACCTATCGCACGACGGCGAAGAAATAATGCGAATAATCGCAAATAAATTCGACGGCGTGCGCGTAAGCGTTATGAGTCAGTACACACCCGACTTCAACAGCCCCGACTTCCCCGAGCTTAACCGCCGCATAACTTTAATGGAATACAACCGCGTATTACAAGCCGCACGTCGCTACGGATTAGACGGCTTTATGCAATACAAAGATTCGGCGTCGGGTGTTTACACCCCGAATTTCGACGAATAGCGCGACAGTGTCGCACTATTGCAAAACGCTTTGTCTGTACGATTATTTTTCGTGCCGCCGAACAAAATGTCTTGCCGCCTTTACGGGCGAGAGATTTTTGCGGATAATTCCGTAGCGTATGCGGTAAACTACCTACGGAGGTAATTAAACCGTGGATAAAAACGAAAACAAAAAGCAAAACCTTAAAACCGACGAGGACATGCTCAAAAAAATATTACTGCGTGAATGCGGCGACTGCGAAACCGACGAATACGCCGCCGACGTATTGGAACTTAACAACTATTTGCAGAACTGCGAAGCGGGCGAGGACAATCCGCCCATAGGCGAAAGCGTAGAGTTTTCCACATGCAAATACACAATGATTCCGCGCGGCGACGACGACGATACAACGGTAAACTGTCAGGGTAGTTGAATTTACGGTACGCTTAATTAAATATAGAATTCCCAACCCCATTTCAATTCCCCCCCCCGCCCCAAAAGGTACAGGGGTTTGAATTAAGGATAAGACCCCTCGGCTATGCTCGGGGTGACATATAACGCACATTGTCACCCCGACCGTATTCGCAACCACACACTGTCACCTCGACCGTATTCACAACCACACACTGTCACCTCGACCGTATTCACAACCACACACTGTCACCTCGACCGTAGCGGAGAGGTCTTTTATTATTTTCTCACCGCCTTTACATTTTAGCCTTATCGCTTCCCGCAGGGAAGTCGCGTGGGGGCGCGACGCGGCTTTGCGGAGCAAAGTAAAAAGGCACCTACGGTGCCTTTTTAGCCAAAGCGGGAAGCCGCCACGTCGGCGACCTAAGACTTCGAAAGTCAGCCCCTCCCTTTATTGTTTTTCGCCAACCTTTTTGCAATCAAAAATACTTAATATGTCTTATAATATAAAAATCACCAATGCAACGGGAATAAGCACAATTCCGATCCATTGTTTTATTTTGGGTTTTTCGCGGTAAAAGATAAGCGAAAGCAGAGTCGTAAATAAAATCGTTCCGCCCGTTACAAGCGGAAATGTGACTACCGAACCGATTCCCTCCGCCGCCGTACCCATAACAATAAGATAATTCCCCAAACTGCCCGCAATGCCGGCAAAAACCGAACTGAGCCGATAAAAAATCTTCCCTGCCGTGCCTAAATCGGAATATGTTTTTACGGGCGTGTTTTCGGGAGTTACGGGTTCGCACGTTTTGCGACGCTTTTCGCACAGCCATATTATTAGCATTGCGGGCATATAGCACGCAACCGCGACAACCGACGCACCGAACATAAAGGTAACGTCGGGTATGCCCTTGCCCCAAATGTTTGTATGAAGCGCGGTAAACACACCTATAAACCCGTTACATAAAAACAGAATAACATACATTATCACGGCTTTGAGAGTAGGCTTTTTGCGCTCGCCGCCCGCAGTGAGCACAACCGCCGCCGCGATAAGCACGAACGCAAGTCCGCGCATCCAACCGAATCCGTCGGAAAACAGGAACACGCCGAACACAACGGGAACAGCCATGCCGCCTATCATCATTGCAATGGTATAAAACGCCACGCTGCCCACGGAGAGCACGCGGATTCCCACAAGAGTTATTATAAGATTTAATACGGCGTGAACAACGCCGACGAGCACCGTGTACGAATTGCCCCAATAAATCTTCACCGTAAAGGGAATTATTATGAGAAACAGCACCGCCGAAACGGCTTTGCCGTATACAGCATACAAAACCGTGGAAGTTTCGCCTCTCGGTTTGTACGTTTGGAAGTATTTGTTAATGCAGAACTGCACCGCAAATAACATTCCCGATAACAATAGTAATAAACAGACACCCATTACGATTTTTCTTTCGTTATTATCTTATTCTGCACTTTTCCTTCATGTTCTTGTAAACCGACGCGGGAATATCGGGGTTGCCCTTCGAGTACGAGGGTATAAGCTTGTCGCCCGCCACATCGGGGTCGGTACATGCCGTGTCGTGCCTGTATTTTTCGCGCACATTGGGATTTTTAAAGTCGGGAATCTCCGCAGGCGCACCGCCGTCGAGCACCGAACGGTAGCCGAGTAAGCCGCAGAAGAACATGTCGAGAGCCTCGTACACGTCTATTATGTCGGCGTCTTTTTCGCCGAGCAATTTGCTTATAAAGTTATACATACAGTAAAAGTCGCTTCCGCCGTGCCCGTTCGCCATAGCTCTGCCGCTCAGCGAATCCACGGGGTTATAAGCCACGAGTCTGTCAACGCATTCGCCGTCGTAACGGTCGAGATTTGTATATATGCGCGATACGTGTCCCGAGCCCTCTGCGGCTTCGCGTCCGCTTTCGGCAGTGCCGAGCGAACCGTAAACGCTGTACCACACCGAATTTTTGCTTATGCCCACGCCGTGAACGCTCTTTATTACCGCGCCGTTTTCGAGCGTTACCATTTCAACGCCCGCAAGTCCGCCCTTTGCGCCCATGCGCGCCATGCGTTTGTTGTGCACAAGCTCGAATCCCGATACCTTTACGGGACGCAAGCCCGTTATATGCAAAAGAGGTCCTACCGAATGAGTGCAGTAAAAGTTTGCGTACATGCGGTTGCGCCAATGGTTTTCGTCGCCGTAGGTAAGGTCTGCCCAACCCGGTTCGCAGTTGTGAAAATACTCGCCCTCGCCGTACTCGAACTCTCCCAAATCGCCGTTTAAGTAAAGACGTTTCATTTCGCGCGGAGCCGCCATATAGCAGTAATTTTCGGCGTATGCGTAAACCTTTCCGCTCTTTTCCACGGTTTCGGCAAGCTCTACCGCCTGAGCCATGGTCTGCACCGGCAAAACCTCGCTGTAAACGTGTTTGCCCGCCTTTAAACATCTGATTGCCAAAGGAGCGTGTTCGGTGGCATAGTTTGCAAGTACAACCGCGTCCATATCGGCAGTTTTCAAAAATTCGTCAAAGCTGTCGTAAAACGCAATCGAATCGTCGTTAAGTTCGGCTTTTACTTTGTTTAAGCCGTCCTTCCAAATATCGCAGATTGCGGTAAGCTTTACGCGCTCGTCCTGAGCGCAGTAGTCAATCATGGATTTGCCGCGATATACGCCGACAACGCCTACTTTTACTTTTTTCATCGATGTTTTTTCCTCTTGCTTTTATTTTTTGTTATTAAATTCGGCAGTTGTTCGGATTCTTCCCGCGCGGGAAAATATTCGAGATTGCCGGAATTTGCCTTGAAAAGTATCTGCCTTGAAATTATACTGCATGCCGCCGAAGCAACCGCCGCCGCTATATTCACGGCACCCCACACACCGAATCCGTAAATGCTTATCGCAACTTCGGCAAGCGCCAAAACAACGTGAAAACCGTTGAAAATTTCGTACGAGGTAAAGGTGCGTTTGTCAAGCCCCGCAAGAGGCGTGTTTTTTTCTTTTATTTCGCGTCCGATTTTTTGCGACGTTCCGCCGAGCACCGCAATGTAAACGGAAAACACAATCATAACAAGCAGACATATTACGTATAACGAAAACAGCGCGAACAGCGACTTCTGTTGCGCCAGCTTTTCGCGTCCCTCCACTTTAAGGAGCAAAGTCACGCCGAAAAACAGCGTGCTTAAATACATGAACATCGACTTTTTGCGTTGCAGTTTGTCGAGTTCGGACTGTTCGAGTTTGGATATGTATTTTCCCAACCGTTTGGGGCGGCGAAACATGGTTACGGTAGGGTCGTGTTCCTCATTCGTAACCTCTTGCACGTCCGTATGTTGTTCGGGCGCGGACTGTTCGGCGGATTCTCGCTCGGGCGAGGGTGCGCTCACGCTTTCGCCGTCTGCTTTGTTTTCGGGTTCTCTTTCGTTCATTTCAGCTCGCTTGATTGTTAAGTATAAGCATTGCCGCCTCGTTTTTGTCGATTATCGCGTTTTCGCGTGCGGTTCTGCCGTCGTAAATATCGGTTGCCGAATAGCCGTGGCTAAGCATATATTTCAGCATGCGCCCGCCGTCGTTAAACGCCGCACGACATGCTTTTTTCAGAAACTGCGGATTGCGTCCGAAGGTGTAGCCGCATGCAAGCAGAATATCGAGCACCTCGGTGTAACCCGAGAATACCGCCTGACTCACGGCTTGCTCCGACGGCGCGGCGGAAACTTTTCCTTGCTGTAAAAGATATTCGAGCACCACCCAATCGTCGCCCGATACCGCCATATCGAGCGCGGCGGCGTTCTGCCAATCCACGTGTTTGTTTATAAATCCGAGCATTTCGTCATGCGCATGCAGTATTACCTCGAATATTATCCGAATATATACTGCGTTTGCAACCTCGTGTTCGGACAAATAATACCGTTTCATAAGCGTTTGCAGTTTATCGAGCCTGCCCTGCACCGCCATTGAATTTATGTAAGGTACAAACACATCGATTCCCGCGCCCGACGATACTCTGCGCACCGTGTCGAGCACTTCGAAAAACTCGGGTTCGCTCTCCTCGGTAAATCCTTTGTTGTTGCACATGTTCGCTATTATGCTTATACTGCGCGGTTCGCGCAACGCGCCGTTATCTATAAGAAAAGATACGAGCTTGAATCGGTTGAGCTTTGCCGCCCAATGAAGTGCCTCGGCATGACGGTAGCATACGTCGGCGCCGTTAAGACACATTGTTCTGAGCGTGTCGTAATTCGGCTCCGCCGCTCTTACTTCGGCAACAAACAGTTCGCCCAAAGTTTTTTCGCGTTCCTTTTGCAACAGTTCTTCTTTGCTTGCCATACTCGGCCTCCGTCTTGTAAACAAATTGCTTTTTTGCGTCAATACTTAATCCGACAAACAAAGTATATCATAACATATTTCGATTTGTAAAATGTTTTATCGAAATCATGTTGGCATACACGCGCGAATTTCCGCATATTTTGCGGATTATGTTTATATTCGCGGCAAACTTCGCTTTAATTCGCATGACAATTAGCTTGACATAGCCTTTTCGTTGTGGTAGAATAATTAAACAACGCGGTTAAACGATTGCCGCGGGATGGAGCAGTCGGTAGCTCGTCGGGCTCATAACCCGAAGGTCGTAGGTTCGAGTCCTACTCCCGCAACCACTTAAAAAGCACTTTCTCAGAAGGTGCTTTTTTGTTGCTCGTCGGGCTCCTTTGCCGAGCGCGCAGCGCGAGCGTCGCCTTTGTAAACGACCCCGTTTTCGTCTTCGTGTCTATAAGGCTGTAAAGGGCGTAGCCCTTGTCGTGCAGGGTGGGTTTTAAAATGGGCGCGACGCGGCTTTGCGGAACAAAGCAAAAATGCACCGATGGTGCATTTTTAGCCAAAGCGGAAATCCGCCACGTCGACTACCTAAGACTTCGAAAGTCAGCCCCGCCTTTTAGCGTCAAAAAGCGGGAAATAACTTTACAGTAGTGTTCTTTTTTCAAGCGCCTTGGTAAGAGTCACCTCGTCGGCGTATTCGAGTTCGCTGCCCATGCTGATGCCTTGGGCTATTCGGCTCACCTTTACGCCCATGGGCTTAATCAATCGGGCAATATACATTGCGGTTGCCTCGCCCTCTACGTCGGTATTGGTGGCAAGTATTATTTCTTCAACTCCGTCAAGCCGCGCGAGCAGTTCCTTTATTTTAAGCGAATCGGGAGTGCGCCCTTCGAGCGGCGAGAGAGTTCCGTGAAGCACGTGATACACTCCGCGGTAACCCGAAACGCGCTCTAATGCAAGCACGTCTTTTGGATACGCCACCACGCATATAACGCTTTTGTCGCGTCGCGCGCAGATGTCGCACACGTCTTTATCGGTAAAATTTCCGCATACGGAGCAGTATTTAACCTGAGTTTTAACGTCGCGCAATGCCGAGATAAAATCCTCTACTTCCGAATCGGACATATCGATTACGCTGTACGCGTAACGCTGAGCCGTTTTCGCTCCTACTCCCGGCAAGCGCGAAAACTTGTTGCTTAAACGCATTATGCAGTCGAGCTGTTTCATTTACATGAGTCCCGCAGTGCCTAGCGGCATTATTTCTTTTTCCTTTTCGGCAACTTTATTAAGCGCGTCGCCGAGTGCCGCCGCAACAAGGTCTTCGAGCATTTCTATATCGTCGGGGTCTACCGCCTCGGGTTTTATGGAAACCACTTCCACCTCGCGCTTGCCGCTGAGCGTAACCTGCACAAGCCCTCCGCCTGCCGTTCCCGTTACGGAAAGTTCCGCAAGCTCCTCCTGTGCCTGTTGCATCTGCTCCTGCATTTTCTGCGCTTGACGCATCATTTGCTGCATGTTGAATCCGCCACCGCCGAATCCTCCGAATCCCTTGCCCATTTTTACGTTCTCCTTTTTTATGCTCGGATTGCGGCAGACCGTTTTTGCCGTATCCTTTATCGGTAACACCGCCCGCTTAAAATATTTATTCGCGGCGGCGCACAATGTTTCGCGATTACAAAATTATCTCGTTATGTTCAGTTTTGCCTTACCGCCCGCCATCATTTTTTTTATGCGGTCGATTTCGGTGTCCATGTCGGGTTTTCCCTGCTGTTTTATTATTTCCGTTTTTACGTTCGCCCCCAAAACACTGAGCGCACGCACTATTAAGTCGCTTACCTCGGGGTCGGAAAATTGCAGATATTCCGCATCCGACTCGGGTGTTATTTTAAGCACGCCGCCGTCGAGATCTACGTTGTGAGTGTTGCATAAAAGCGAATATAAACTCATAGGTCCGTTTTTGCGGAAGTAAGTTATAAGCCGCCCCCATACGCTCGAATTATCGGGCGTCGGCTCGGGTACGGGCGTTGCCGTCGCCTCTTGCGCTTGCGGCTTTGCGGAAACTCCGTTCTCGATAAGCTGTTCTATTCTGTTTTCGAGTCTTGTTATTCTCGCGCCAAGCGCCGCAGTGTCGTCGGAAACAAGCTTGCCGGCGCGCAAGCAAGCGGTTTCGAGAACTATTTTCGGACTGACGCTGTACCGCAGTTCCGCGTCTACCGAGCTTAGCAGCCGAATAACGCACCCGAGTGCGTCGCCGTCGCAGTTTTCGGCAAGCGTGCGCAATTCAACCAAGTTTTCTTCGGTATCGATTACAAGCGACTCCGCCCCCGTTTTTACGGCAAGCAAATCTCTTGCGCACAAAAGCACATCTTTTGCTATTCGGCTCACCGATTTGCCGAGCGACGTAAGTTCGTCTATTTTAATAAGAATATCGCGCGCATCTCCCGCGAGTATGCTCTTTGTAAGCGCGCGTATTTTGCCGCGGTCGGCGGCCCCCAAAACGTCGAGAACGTCGCCGAGAGTGAGCTTGCCAGCACTGCGGCTTAGACACATATCGGCAATCGAAAGACTGTCGCGCACGCTCCCTTCGCCCGCGCCCGCAATAAAGCGCACCGCCTCATCGTCGTACTTCTTGCCCTCGGCGTTGAAAATCTTTTTGATGTTTTCCGTTAAAAGTTCTGCGGATACAAGTCGGAAATCAAAGCGCATGCACCGCGATAGTATGGTTGCGGGAAGCTTGTGCGCCTCGGTTGTAGCCAAAATAAATATTACAAATTCGGGCGGCTCTTCCAAAGTTTTAAGCAGTGCGTTAAACGCGCTGTCGGTAAGCATATGCACTTCGTCTATAATATAAACCTTGTACTTGCCGTTTACGGGCGGATACTTTACCCGCTCGCGGATTTCGCGCACTTCGTCAACGCGGTTATTGCTTGCCGCGTCTATTTCCATTATATCTATGTCGCCCGCCGAACCGAGTGCCTTGCACACCTTGCATTTTCCGCACGGCGAGCCGTTTTCGGGGTTAAGGCAATTAACTGCACGCGCGAAAATTTTTGCGCATGTGGTTTTACCCGTTCCTCTGCTTCCGGTAAACAGATACGCATGACCTATTCTGCCCGTTTTAAGCTGATTGATAAGCGTTTCGGTTATATGATTCTGCCCTATTACGTCATCGAACGTAAGCGGACGGTATTTGCGGTATAATGCGGTGTAACTCATACTTTAAGTATAACATTTAACCACGAAGATAGTCAAGAAGATAAAACGGTTATAAAAAACTCACGGCGATAACCGTGAGTTTTATTGTGCGTTTATATTATTTCGTTTCAGCTACGCGATACGGATTTTCTGCGACGGATTAATACGGCAGCCAAGCCTATAAGCGCTATTCCGCCGAGCGTGCCGCTTACCGTGCCCACTTCACTGCCGCATCCGCTCTTTTCGGCGGGTTTCTGCGCCACGTCTTTGTATACGGCGGTAACGGTGAGATTGCCGGTTACGTTTCCGTACGAAACGTCCCATTTGTCGAACTCTTTACCTTCAACCGAAGGAGCGGCGGGCACTTGCGACGAAGGCACTCCTTCGCCGTCCTTAACGCGAACCGTCGAAACCGTTTCGCCGTTTGCCACAAAAGTAACCGTCCAATATTTTTCTGCCGAAACAGTAACCGCTATTATTACGTTGCCCTCTTTAAGCGCAACCTTATGAGAGCCCGTTTCGGTGAAATTCTTAGTATAGGTTTTGCCTGTTGCAACAACTTCGCCCAACTCAGCCGAAATGTTGCCTACGGAGTCGGAAGCAACCGTAACCTCGTACCAATTTGTGCCGTCGGTACCGTCGTTATACACCGCAGTTGCATCTGCCGCACCCGAAGATACATCGGCGTTCGTTACTGTAACATTCGGCATATCGAACGAGCCGTACGCATCGAGCGGAATATAAATATCGTTAAAATTGTAATCGTCGCGCTCTTGAACCTTTGCGTTTATAACCTGCTCATAACCGTCGAAACTGAAACTGAACTCGGTAACTTTTGTGCCTGCATCTATAAGGTTTGCTTTGTCGTTATTTCCGTAGTTCGGCTGTTCGGGATTGCAACCCTTGCTTACGAACACACCGTTCGGGTTGGTCGTTTCGTCGTATTCGTCGTTAATCATATACGTCCAAACGGCACCGTAAAGAAATTTGCCTACATGACCGTCCTCATGATACTGAACGCTTCCGCTTTCGAGGTCGATAAACAGCTCGGGCGTTATATCTTCCCAATATACGATTTTATCCACCTTGCCGGGGTCGCAGTACTGCCAATAAATTCCCTTTTCGGGGTCGGGAGTTATTGCCGTGCCGCTCGTTTTGGGAGATTCTATTCCGCCTCCGAAATGAGCGATTGCCGTAAGTTTATTCACATAATCGTCGAAGTCGTCGAACGGAACATTTATCATAACCTTCTCAGAGCCGCTTACAGCCATTTTGGTTTCGTCTTTCTCGCCGCCGGCGGTAAGATTCCAAACAATCTCGGAATCGTCTACGCTTACCGTCAGTCCCAAATCTTTGGTGTTATCGTCTTGTCGGAGTGCATTTTCGAGATACTCGGCAAGCTCGTTACCGTGAGTATTGAGCCAATAATAAGGGGCTTGCTTGTCGTAGCCGCTTGCGTCGTCGGCATCGGGAATAGGAGCCGCGCTCAAATCCATTTGAAGCACTATGTTGCCCGAAAAGTCGCTGTTTAAAGTCAGCTTGCGCTTGAAATTTGCGTTTTGACAAGCACAAAGAAACAAGCACGCAAACGCAACAACCGCAACCGTAACGACGCTCATTGTTTTTTTAAGATTCTTTCTCATGATTTTCTCCTTATATTTTTATTTGTCGATATTTTCGCAAGCGGATTTTTTACGCTTACAAATAACCGCCACGCATGAAATGCCTAAAAGCGCAACTGCGCCAAGTCCCCACGCGCCCGAATTAACCGCACTGCCACAGCCGTTTTTTTTGCCGCTATCCGAGGGTTTTGTTGCGGTATCCGCGTTTTCACCGAAATATTCCTTTGCCATTGCACTCACTTCGTTCGACGAAAGCGCGCGCGTAAATATCATAAACTCGTCCATATAGCCGCTGAAACCGCGTATTATGCTGTTTCCCTGTTCCGCGTCTACCTGTCCGCCCACGCACAGAGGCTCTGCGCCCATACCGAGGGTTTTCATAAGTCCCATTGTGTTGAGTAATTCTACCGTGTAGTCGAGCTTTCCGTTAATATAAAGACGCATTTCGGCAACGTCGTCTTCTTCGCTGTCCTCTATAACGTAGGTTATAAGATTCCAACCGCCGCCCATTTTGTCGTCTATGTTACCGTCGGCGTTTACTATGTTATCGTTTCCGGTAAGTCCGCCGCCCGAACCGTTAATGCCGCCAAACAGCCACTTATGCGCGTATTCGGGGTCGTATTTGCCCACGTCTACGTTTTCGTTCGTTTTTTCCGCAATTATTATTGCGCTTTGAACACTGCCGCTGCCGAGCGAACCCGCACCCGTTGTATTGCCGGTTACGAAAAGCGTGTTAAATCCTTGGTCGGTATTCATATTCCAATCGTCTATCTTCATTAAAAAGCTTACCGAAAGCGAACTGTCGCCGTTTGTCTTTGCCGAGCCGTCGGCATTTTTATCCGATTCTATCTGATAAGGAACTCCCGCGCTTGTCCTGTTTGGCGCGCCCGTGCGGTCAATCTGCATGCGGAATGCGCTGTTGCCGTCGAATCTGAATGCACCGCCCGACAGTCCCGTATCCCACTGAGCGGTACTGCCGTTAGATAGCCACATGTTTCTTGCATACGGTGATGAATCCATCGCCGTTTCACCCGATGTTTCGTCGAACTTCCAATAAGCCGCCAATCCATCGGCGCTTACTCCGCCTGCAAGTTGCAACGTATCGTCTGCTTTTGCCGTGACTTTCGGTAAACATAACAGCATACCCATACACAGACATATGCAACTTACGACAGCCGCTGCGACTGTCAACATTTTCTTACGAATTTTCATAATTCCTCCTATTTATTTGATTTTGATTTTTGTATTTAAATATCACCGACTTTTACGCGCCTCCTTTAACCGCGTTTATTTTGTCATCTCCTTTTTACGACGCACCGAAAGCATAATCATACCCGCCGCAGTCGCCGTAGCAAGAACGCCGAGCGCGCCGAATCCGCCTACCGATGCGACATTACCGCCGCAACCGCGTTTTTTGTTTCCGGAATTGCTTTCGGTTCCTTCTATTCCGTCATTATCGGATACCGAGTAAGCGGTGGCGCTGTAACGCAAGAATCTCGGGTGATAGCAATCTATGTTGCGCTCGTGCGAATCCGTTCCGCCTAAAAAGTTCATGTTGTACGAAATTATAAGCTCGCCGTCCTTTGAAAGCGCGGGATGTGCTTTTGCATTATAGCAGTAAGCATTGGCATCGTTTTTGCCGCTGTTCTTCTGATACAGAGCCGTCATATACAAAGGCTCCATAGAGTAGTTTATAAGCTTCTGTTCGCCGAACGGGCCGTAAGGCGTATCGCTTATACGAATAGCGGTTAGTGCCGATTGCGTGGAATACTGATAAGTAAGCATATATTTGCCTTTATACTCGCCGAACGTAACAGGCACAACGCTGAGCTCGGGAGACACGTAATCGGCTATTCCTTTCAAATCGGAAATATTCTTCGACCATCCGCTTCCCGAATAGTACTCGTATTTTGTAATATCCTCTATATCTTCCGCTTTTATGCGTGCAACCACAAGCTTGCGCGCTTTACCGCTTGCGTCGAGAATACCGTAATTGTAAACGTATCCGTCGGGGTTGGGCGCACCGGATTCTTCGGTGTTTGCGAAAAGTCCGGAGTTCATAAGCACAACACGGTTTTCGCCGCCGTTTTCAAACCATGCAAGATACTGCTTGGAATCGTCTTGCCATACGTTATACGAATTGAAATTCACCGTACCCGCTGTTTTGTTTATATCGAACTTTGCAAAATCCGCCGCAGTCTGAGCAAAGCCCATGCCGCCCGTAACGCTCTCGATAAAATGCGGCGTTATATACATTTTTCCGTTTACCGAAGCCATTGCGCCGAGCCAATAGCGCGCACCGTTTCCTTGACGCGTGGGTCTTATGGGCACGTTCGCACTGCCCGAAGTTGTTTGATCGTACATAAACACCATTTCGCCCGTAAAGGGGTCATTGCCCGTAAACATTGCATAACTGTTATTGGGCATGCCGTAATTCGACGAAGTACGCGCTACCTCGTTGATTCCGTTTTTTGCGTAATCTACGTCGGTATCGGAAAAACAGAAGAACGTCTTGTTGTCCGCTCCGCGTTTATCGAGCGAATATGCATACTCGTTTCCCGAAAGATTCGCAGTGAAAATTCCGTCCGCTCCGAAAAATCCCGTGTACGTTCCCAACACGCTCGACCACTCATGCGCCTGTTCGCTGTAATCTCCTTCGCCGCAATATGCGCGAATAGCCGCAATGCCGTTTTTATCGCCGCCGTAGTTGGATATTATGCGCACCGATATGCATTGTCCTTTAATGTTGCCGAGCGGAATACGCGCCGACGCCTTTTCGGTATTGCTACCCGTTGCTTTATTTACGGTAAAAGTACCTGCCTTTATCCAATCGCTTGCCTGTGCGCCGCCGTCCGACGATACCGAAACCTCCACTTCCTTAACTCCGCAATCGAGAGCATCGGGTGAGTTGTAGTTCCAAATGTACAAGTCCGAAAGCGGATAATTTCCTTTAAGGTTGATTCGTATAGTACTCGAACTTCCGAGCCACATATGTTCGGGGGCGTTGTCGTGAACGGCTCTCGAAGATTTGGGGTCGCTCATACCCGCTCCGCTCGTTATAACGCGCGTTGCCGAATCCCTCGTTGTGCTTGCGGGGTTGTACGTGTCGCCTTTTATAAAGGCATTTTTTGCCGCTTTTTCTTTGTACTCGTAAAGCTTTACTTCGCTGAGTCCGTACTGAGAACCTCCCCAATTACCGTTTTGCTCGGCGGGAGTTATGCGCACGTATTTGGCGCACGCGCCGCCCAAATCGATAGGTTCGCCGTCCGTCAGATTGGTGGCTTTCGTTTCGCCCGTGCCTGCCGCGCGGGCAAGCTCGAACGAACCCGCCGATTGCCATTTTTCGCCGTCGAGCGAAGTATCAACCGTAACTTTGCGCATACCGTTATCGGTGCGTCCGTTTGCATTGTAATTCCAAACAAACATATACCCTATTTGGTTGGGCTCGTCAAGTTCTACCGTAAGCGCGGAATCCGCCGCCGAATCGCCTGCTTTGCTCAGCCACATTTTTGTTGCGGGATTCAAATTCGTATGCTTATGCGTAATGCCGTCGCGTCCGTTCATGCCCGAATTGTCATAAACATAGCGTGCGTTACCCGTTCCGGTAGAGGAGGATTTGCTTATACCCGTTAAAAACTCCCCCAACTTGCCGTACTCTATTGCCGTACTTTTCACAGTTACCTCCTCTGCCGCGGCATGGCTTGTTTTAAATATGCCCGTAAATGCCAACCCTACGGCGGCAAGCAATACCGCCGCCATAACCGCGATTGCCGTAATTTTTTTGCTTTTAACCATTTGTCCCTCTCCTTTGTTCATTTATTTGGTTTCGATATTTTGCACAAACCCGTCAACCGTTTAAGAACCGTGCCGACAGTTTGAAGTACAACAAGGTAAAACAGAATATTATTGCCATAAGAAGCCAACTTACCGCCGAGGCGTACCCCATGTTATTTTGCTGAAATGCGTTGACATATATTATCTGTCCCAAAAAAGTGGCGCTCCGCCCCGGTCCGCCCGCCGTCATGATGTACGCGGGCAAAAAGTATTGAAATCCGCCTATAAGCCCCATTAGCACGTTAAACGATATAATCGGCGCAATGTTGGGAAGCGTTATCTTGAAGAACTGTTTTACCTTGCCCGCTCCGTCTATTTCCGACGCCTCGTACTGATCGGCGGGCACGTTGTTTATTGCAGTAAGATACAACAGCACCGTACTGCCCACACCCCACGCGCACATTACGAGCAAGGCGGGCTTTATCCAACTTTCGTCTGTGAGCCAACCGGGTCCTTCCACTCCGAAAACTCCGAGAAACTTGTTTATAGGTCCGTAGTTTTCGTTGAACAACCACTGCCATAAAAAGGTAGATGCTATCACCGAAACCACAGCAGGCAGATAAAATACCGTGCGGTAAAACTTCTGCCCGAAAGTTTTGCGTGTAAGCAACATGCCCAAGGCTATTCCGAGCACCGTGGAAATAGGTACGTTTATAAACACGAAAATAAGAGTGTTTTTGAACGCGTCGGCTACGAATACGTCGCGGAATGCATTTGCGAAATTGAAAAATCCTATACGGGTTATCGTAAACGAATTGTAGTTTGTAAAAGAGTAAAACAGCGACGCGCCTATGGGATACGCCGTAAAAAGCAAGAAACCCAAAATCCAAGGCAAAGCAAATAAAATTCCCGTTAACGCTTCGTGTCTGTTGTACCCCAAAAGCGTTTTCCGCTTATTGATTTCAGATTTCATGCCAACCGAACTTCTCATAAGGCTAACCCTCCTTTTTACGAACAAACACGCACACAAGCACGGTTGCCGCGCCCAATACAACCAAAGCCACAACCATGAAAACGTCTACCGCGCCCTCTAACGCATTACCCAAAAACGCATTTATTTTGTCGCGCAAATTAGCATCGGCGCGTTTCATTGCCGTTTCTACCGTAACTTTACCCGTTACCGCCCCGTCAAGCTCGGTCGTAACGTAAGTCCACCATTCGGGAACAGCCTCGCATATGTCGGGCGAACGCTTAAACTGCGCCTCGTCGAATATATTAAGTTTATTCTGCTCTCCGCTTGCCGCCGCCTCATGCTTTAAGTTTTCGAGCGCATTCATGTTGGTGGGAGTAAAGCGGAACAATTCAATCCAACGGGTTTGCAACTCGTAACTCGTCAGAAACTCTATAAACCTGTACGCAGCCGCCGCTTTTTCACCCTTTGTGCGCGAGCTCATTTCTATCGAGAATCCGCCGCCGTACGCAGTGCGGTTATCATCGGTGTACGGATACGGAGCAACGCTCCACTCGAAATCGTAATCGGAAACCGTTTTATCGGGGTTGGCGGCAAGGTCTTGCCGTATATATTCTTCTATTTCCCACGCAAGCCAATCGCCGTTTACTTCCATTGAACACATTTGAGTTATAAACGGGTCAATCGACGTAGCCTGTGCCTGAGTGTAAAAGCCGTTGAATTTGCGCGTGGGATAGCGTTGGCACAAATCCACATACTGCTGAATACCGACTATTACCTTTTCGTCGGTGAAGTTGGGCATTCCTTCTTTGAAAAAAGCTCCGCCGTTGTTCCACACGTCGGTGTAAAACTGATTATTTCCGAGCTTAGGATGAAATCCCACTCTCAACAAATCGCCGCTTTTATCCGTCTGATTCGACCACACATCGAGTTTTTCGGCATATTCGGTAAGTTCTTTTATAGTCGCGGGCGGCTTGTCGGGGTCGAGTCCGGCGGCTCTGAAATGCTCTTTGTTATAATATAAAACACGGTAGTCGGAAGAAAAAGCAAGTGCGTACAACTCGTCGTTATACGTAAAAGTTTCTATGTCCGATTCCCTGAACTGCGTTAAATCAAGCTCGGACGCAAACGGCGTAAGACTCCGAATAACTCCGTTTTTGGCGCGCACCCGAACACTGAAAATGTCGTTAAACGACACGTCGGGGTCGGTTTTACCCGCTTGCGCCGTGCTGAGTTTACCAAAATAATCCCAAAAGTTCGTACCGAGATGATTAACCTTTATATCGGGATTTTTGCGCTCGAATTCGGCTATAACGCTTTTCATTGCCGGCTCTTTCGGGTCCCCCTCGGGAAATATCGACCAAAAAGTTATTTCCACGGGATTTGCACGAATCGAAGGCGCGGGAGTCGCACCCATAGCCACCGCCGCAAATAAGATAACCGCTATCGCAATTACAGAAATATGCCTGCGTAATATTCTCATTGCCGTTACCCCTTTACACCCGACGAAATGGAAACGCCTTCCATAAAGTACTTCTGAAAAACAAAGTAAATAATAAGCGTAGGAAGCATCGACAGAACCGCACCCGACATCATCATATCCCACTGTGTCTGATACTGCTGCTGAAAAGCGCGCAGTCCGAGCGACAGCGGATACATTGACGGCTTGTCTATATACAGAAGCGGATTCATGTAATCGTTCCACGTGTTCATAAAAGTTAGTATGGTTACGGTAAGAGTAACGGGAATGCACAGCGGAAGCATTATCTGCCACCAAATGCGGAAAAATCCGCAACCGTCTATTTTAGCCGCCTGTATCAGTTCGTCGGATATCCCCTTGTAATATTCGCGCGTCATAAATATATTGAACGCGCCTCCGCCGAAAAATGCGGGAACTATTATCGGCAGAAATGTATTGCGCCACCCGAGTTTTGTAAAAAGAACAAAAGTGGGAATCTGCAACACTGTGGCGGGGAGCATTAAAGTAGCAAGCAGAATGGCAAAGCACACCGACCTACCCGGCCAACGCAGTTTGGCAAACGAAAAAGCCACCACCGAACACGAAAACACCGTTCCAACAACAACCCCCGCAACGAGTATAAGCGTGTTTCCGAGGTAACGGAAAAAGGGTATAACCTTCATAACCTTTATAAAATTATACCATTGCGGATTGCGCACGATAATCGATACCGAGCTTGCCACGAATTCCGATTCGGTTTTGAGCGCGGTTGCTACCATCCATACAAACGTATACAGATACATGCACGACAGAAGAATAAGCAATACCTGCCACACGATATGTTTAATCACCTTGCGCACTTTCTTTTTGCGTTTAGCCGCCGCGCCGTACGATTCCGTTTGCATACTCATCATTGCCATATAACCACTTCCCTTCCCGTGTTTATCTTATATCGGAGAGCCGCACTGTTACTATCTGCCAAGGCTTTACTTTCAGCGTTATTTTGCCGTTTTCGATTTTGAGAGTATTTATAATTTTGCCGTCGAGATTCACCGTATGCGCCTTTAATTTCGGCAAGCCGCAAATATCGGCGGTATCGTCTTTGTCCGAGTAATTGCATATGCGCACGTCTACGGTGTCGGCGTCGGTACATTCGGCAATGCTCATAACGCACCGCTCGGATTCGAGCCGCCATAACGAACGCCTGCTTACCCCGCTTCGGTTACACGTAAACGCATACGGCGCAACCGCAAAACGGTCGCGGCAACGGAGTATTTCGGCGTCGGTGTCGGTTTCTCTTACAGGCATTATCGCATACTGCGAAACCAAAGGTTTCAAAAGCTGTCCGTCGGGTTCGCCGCTTGTTCCTATCGTGCGGCGGAATCCGCGCATAAGAGTAATTACAAGCGAGGCATCGGACGAATCGGTTGCGGCTACCTCGTGAAGTCCGCCCGCCGACATAAACGCAATTCCGCGTCCTACCGAATCGGTTCGGTAAACCACCGAGTCAAACTGACGCTCGGGCTTGTCGCACTCGTGCCAATTATCCGTATCGGGACGCACTCCCGATTCGCGCTCGGTAAACCAAAACGCCTGATGTGCCTTGTATTTTTTAGCGTTCGCCCCGTCAACAGGCAATATCAGCCTTAAACGGTGGTCGCATACATTATTTAACACCGTGGTTTTTATCTTTACTTCTCTGCCGCCGCCCACGGTAAACTCCGAAGCGATTTCAAGTTCGGCGTATTCGTCGGAGCGGCGCACTTCGTTGCCGTATATCGCATGTGACGGAACACGCATGGTTTTTATAGCACGGAACACCGTTTCGACCTTACCCGAGGAGATTTTTTCTATGCGGCACGGCGCACCCGCAGAGCTTATTTCGCGATTTCCCACAGGCGAGTAATGGAACCAACCGTCGCCCACTTCCGCATCGTCTATAAAAGAATGAAGGCGCGTATATTTTCTGCCGTTTTGCTTATCGGTTAAATCGAACGTACCGTCGGAGTTAAGTTCGAATATTATTTCGTCGTTTTCGGCGCGCATGCTTAAATCGAAATCCTTTCTCATCTGACGGGTAGGCAACACACTCGGATGAATATCGAATCTCGCAAAGCCGCTTGCGGGCAGAGCCGAACGGAAGGCTATGCGGTAAACATCCCCTTTAAACGAGCCGCCGTGGTCGGGCATACGCAAAAAACCGTTCTTCTTTACAGAAATAATTTGATACGGTATTATGTTGCCGTCAGCGTCCGTAAGAGTAAAGGCGTTAATGGTTTCGGTATCCGTTTGTTCGTAATAATATTGAGTGTATCCGCTCGGGAACAGCACGTCGGCAACTATATCATCGGTGCGCTCATACGGCAACGGATTAAACGCCGTAACCGCAAGTTCGTTTTCATTCTGCGGAAGCGCCCAACACGTAATGCGAGCCGCCGCTTCGTCACGCAATTCCTCGGCAATCTGCTTTGCATTGCGGAAACGGTAAAACATATCGCGGTGCGCATCGTCTATGCCGCAACCGCAAATGCTGTCGTGTGCATGATTCAGAAGCAACAGCCCGTAGGCATGTTCGGCAAAATGCGGGGTGATTTTTATGCCTGCGATTCTTGCCGCCGCCGTCATGGGAAGCGCGTATTTTTCCAAAAGCGTTTGAACGAAGTCGTTCTCTTTTTTAAGGTCGAATCTGCTTGAAAGCGTGTGTACTATAAGCTTATTATGTTCCACGCGCTTGCGGGCGGTTACGTTTAATTCGCCGCCGACGGTTTGCAGATTATAATCTTTCAAATCTTTTACAAGTTCTTCGAGGCTGTCGAACACTACGGGACAATCGAATTTTTCCGAAAGATATTTTGCTATCGCAACCGCCTCGCCGTGAATGGGCGAATGGTCGAGAGCATCCATAAGCACAACGTAAGGAACGCCCGAACGCATCATTTCGCGCTCGACATATTTTACCGCTCTTTCCATCATGGCTTTATCGTCATGTTCGCAGTTTTCGTTTTTTCCGTTTATAACCTCGGCGCAAAAACACCCGTAACCCATTGTTTCGGGAACACGGTAAACGCAAACCTGCGTACCGTCGGGGGCGTTCCACATTATAAAATTATCGAAATCTCCGTCGTTTGTCCCGCGCCCCAAAAGCGCGCCTTCTATGCCGAAACCGCCGAAAATCTGCGGAAGCTGAGCTATGTGTCCGAATATGTCGCACACGTATCCGAACTTCATGGGTTCCGCCCCCAAACTGCGGCTGTCGCGATAACCCTTGCGCAAATTGTGTATAAGACTTTCACCCGACACGGTAAATTCGTCGGGCATGGTAAACCACGGTCCCGCCGAAATTCTGTGTTCACGAATCAACTTGCAAAGTATATCTCTGTTTTCGGGCGCGATTTCGAGATAGTCCATAATGGCGGCCGTCTGCCCGTCGAATGTGAAGTGCGTAAACTCTGGGTCGCTCGTCAGTTTGCTTATTACCCCGTCGGCTACTTCCTTTAAACGGAATCTGTAACGCTGAAACGTACTGTACCATTCACGGTCCCAATGAGTCCCCGAAAAATAGTAAATTTTTCTCAACTTCACTCTTTGCATCTCCTGTAATTCCCACCTAAAAAATTTGATATTGCCAAAAATATATGTTATACTTTACTGTATAAATTATAATAAAAGCTACATGGGGTTTTCAATAATGGAACGAGAAAGTATTAGCACAAATCGAGAAATTCCCGGCAACAGAAGGTTGCCTTTGAATCCTGCGGCAAACACCGTTTACACCGAAGACGCGGAGGTTTACAGTAACGAATTCCCCATGATATGCCACTCTTTTCAGATGGAAGAATCGGGATTTGTTTTCGTTCCGCACCGGCATAAGCTGTTTGAAATATTATACGTAGAGAAGGGATTTCCGCGATTTGTTTGTAACGGCGTTACAATCGAGGCGCAAGCGGGCGATATGATGATTTTTAACAGCGATGATATTCACGCATGCTTTTACGCCGACGCACCATACAAAAGCCGCACTATGCAATTTGATTTATCCTTGCTTATTTCCGACTATGAACACGTTTACGAATACAATTTTTTAAACGCGGTACGGCAAAAGCAAATACTTTTCGATAACCATATTAAAAAAACAGACTCTCTATACAACTTATTTTGCGCAATAGAACGCGAATATTATGCTAACGAGAAAGGATTTGAAACGGCAATCAAAGGTTTGCTTTATCAAACGGTTACAAATCTTTACCGCAAACACTCGATTGTAAAAAATGCGGCTCACTCCGATAAAAAGAACACGATAGCAAATAAGCTCAATTACGAACGGTACGAATATGCAACGGAATATATACAAGCACACTATACCGAAGACCTGACCCCCGACATAGTCGCAAAAGAACTGTTTATAGACAATACTTATTTAAGAAAGATATGGAAACAGTTTGGAGGAACTACCTTTAACAGGTATCTTCATTCGGTGCGCATAATGCAAGCAACGCGCCTTTTATGCGACACACAAAAAACCATAGGACTTATCGCCACCGAAGTGGGCTACAACGATATAAATTATTTCAGCAGAATGTTCAGAGAAATTATCGGCGTTTCCCCCACCGACTTGCGCAACCAACGCAAATAAAGCAAAAGCGCAAATCGTATACTCGCTTTTTTTCATTATTCAATACAATAAATTTTATCACGTCCCCCCCCCGAGTTGTCAATCTAAAATAATGAGTTTACCGCCCCCCCCCGTTTCCGCACAACAAAAAAACTCACGGTGCAAAATAACCGTGAGTTTTTTTATAACCGTTTCCGCACAACCGCTTGCGAGTATCCGCTTGCGTATCGCGCACATAAGACGGAAACCGAAATTTTACGGTATGAGAGTAAGAAAAATTCCTATTATGCAGCTATATAAATAAAGTCCGCCGGCAATCAATAAAGTGTTTTTTACGGGGCGGTTTTTGCGCAAAAGTACGGCAAGCCCGAGTCCAGCGTTTACGCTGAGTCCCGCAAACGCCGCGCCGAGCGTTATGCTTCCGCGCGCGAACATCTGCGCTATTATTACGCTCGATGCGCAGTTGGGAATAAGTCCCACGAGAGCGGCAATAAACGGCTGAAAGAATTTTGCCGACGTGAGCGCGTTTATTAAGGCGTTTTCGCCCACAAAATACAGTATAACCGCAAACAACACGTTTACAGCAAGTATATATCCCGTAACGGTAAGCGTGTGTAAAAGCGGATGCAACACAAAACACTTGAAGTCGAATTTTTTTCTTTTTTCGCCTTTCACCCCGAGCGCGTCTTTTCCTTCCGTCACCCCGAGCGTAGCCGAGGGGTCTGTTGAAGATTCCTCCGCTTCGGTCGGAATGACACGGGAGTCGGCGGTAATGACACGGGAGTCGGCGGTAATGACTTGCGCATGCCCGTGCTCGTGAGCGTGCTCATGCTCGTGTTTATGCTCGTGCTCGTGAGCATGCTCGTGCTTGTGTGTATTCTCGTGTGTGTGCTCGCCGAGTTCGTGGTGATGACAGCCGCGTATAACAACTTCGTCTTCGTCTATCTCGGTAAGTTCGCGTCTGCGCAGTATTGCGTTGAGCGCGTATCCCGCAATGAGCGCGGCGACAAGTTTAAAGCCCAAAAGCATAACAAGCTTGACTGCCGAATCGGCGGAAGGCGCACTCAGCATAATGGGAATCGCCTCGTCGCTCGTTGCTATAAACACCGCAATCATTGTGCCGAGTCGTATGCTTTTGCGGCTGTACAAATCCGCCGCAACAACGCCGAATCCGCATTGCGGCAAAATACCGCACACCCCGCCTATAAGCGGAGCGAGCGGTCCTTTTAGTGCTTTATTCAGTTTGATTTTCGATACCGCATGGTATTCGAACACCTCGATAAGCACGTGCATGATAAGCAGCCACGGCATAAGTTTCAAGGTATCGAGCAATGCGTCGAGTAATAAATCCCACATTCGGTGTTGTCCGTATTTTACGGTTTTTCCTTTTTAATCTTGTTTCCGCCTATCAAAACAGGCTCGGCTTCTTCTTCGGGATTTTTTTCCGCCTCGGGCGAACGGTTTTCGGGACGCACCGCACCGAGCAGTTTTTCGAGTCCGCTCTCGGGTTCTTCTTCTACGGGATTAACCTTTACTTTGAGTTCGAGAACGCGCTTGTTGTTTGCTTTCGCTACTATTATATCGAGGTTTTCGTACGAATATGTTTCGCCCGCCGCGGGGATTTTTCCGAGCTGTTCTATAATCCAACCTCCCACGGTGGTGGAATCGAATTCTTCGCGCACCTTCATGCCGAATTCCTCGAATAAATCTTCCAAGTTATGAGTGCCCGCAACAACGTAGGTGTCGTCGTCTACTTTGCGGCTGAGCACTTCGAGCTCGTCGTGTTCGTCGTAAATCTCGCCCACGAGTTCCTCTAATATGTCTTCGAGCGTAACTATGCCTTCGGTGCCGCCGAACTCGTCTACCACAATAGCCATATGAATTTTGGCTTTTTGCAACTGCCTGAGCACGGTGCTTATTTTCATTGCGGGCGCAACGCACACAACGGGCTGGACTATTCCTTTAATCGTTTTGGGGCGTTTGCTCTCGGGCATGCGATACAGCTTGTAAAAATCCTTCTCGTGAATTATGCCGATAACGCTGTCGATTGTCTTGCTGTATACGGGCATGCGCGAAAATCCGTTGTCGAAAAACAAGTCGGCAACCGTGTCGAGATTTTCGCCTTCTTCTATCGCAACCACGTTTACGCGCGGCACCATTATGTCGTCTACGTCCAAATCCTCGAACTCGATTGCCGAGCGGATAAGACGCGACTCGTGCTCGTCTATTCCGCCCTCGTTCTGCGCCGTTTCCACGTATGTTATAAGTTCGTCCTCGGTTATAGCCGACGCTTTTTTATTGCGGATTTTGCCTATAAGCTTTTTATACGGAACAAGTATAATATCTATGGGGAACAGTATGATTATAAAAAACCACATTACGGGAGTTATGCGCATTGCAAATCCCTCGGCAAAGGTTTTGGCAAGCGTTTTCGGGGTGATTTCGCCGAATATAAGCACGGCGACGGTAATTACAGCCGTGCTCACAACCGCCGCAACTTGCTCGTTTGCAATCAAATCCGCAAACAGAATCGCCGCCAATGTAGACGCGACTATGTTTACTATATTGTTGCCTATAAGTATAGTGCTTAGAAGTTTATCGTATCTTTCAAGCAGTCGCAACACTCTTTTTGCCGACTTATTTCCGCCTTCTTCAAGCGTTTTAAGACGCACCTTGTTTGCGGTGGAATACGCCATTTCCGACGCAGAGAAAAACCCCGACATTAAAATCATAACCACAATGGCTATAAGTATTCCTATTTGCTTACCCGTCATAGCGGAAGCTAAAAGCACTGAACTCGATGGGTCCATTTACGGTTTTAAATACTCCTGATATATTTAATTATTCCATTATAACATAAATTTTAATTGTATTCAACTTATTTTACATGCGTATTTTGTTGTTTTTGCACGCCGTGTCCGTCGGCGTGCGGATTTCGGCAAGCACAAACCCGAATAATTAAAAGGCAGTCCTGTTACAAACTGCCTTTTACGGGGAAAGAAATGAAGAATGGTTAGCGGATAATATATAAGGTGATTATATTATTCCGTAATCTGTCCTTCGGTAGGCACATGCTCCCAAACGCCCTCGGCTATGTCCCATCCGTCCTCGGCGCGGAACGTACCCGCATTTCCGGTATCGGTTGTGTCGTTAGAGGTGCGCGTAAGATAAATTTTATACTCGTTTGTGCCGTGGTCGTCCATCCATGCGTTTTTATATGCGGAAGTAACCGCACTTGCTCCCGATTCGGAAGGATTGTAAGAAACGCCGTGATATTTGTACGTAAAGAACATTACCTGCGCGCACTGCACGTACATTTCGTTTATATTCATGTCGGTTACCTGCCCCTCGAATTCGAGATACGACTCGGTGCCGTCGTCATGCGCAAGAGTTCCGTAAATATGGAACTTGTTGCCGCTGTCTACGTAAAACTCGTAGGTAGCGCCTTTCGAGTCGGTATGACGGAATCTTCCGTGAATATCTTTTACGTATTCAATCGTTTCGTTGCCGCCCTTATCGTCTTCGGGCTTTTTGCCGCCGCAAGCGCCGTAGCTATAACGGCAAGCACAATTACAGCCGCAACGAAAATCAGTTTCAGCAAGTTGTCTTTTACAAAACCTTTAACGTCCATCATTTCTCCTCCCTGACCTTGCATGAAAGCAATACAACCGTAACCGCACTGCCCGCCGCAATTATGCCGAATATAACGTCGAGCGAAATTATAAGCTTCATGTACCACGGCAAAATCGTAACGTATCTGCCGCTGTTAAGACCGTTCATAAGCGACGTGCGCGACCACAGATAAAGATTGTGGTGTACGGCGTCTTTCATTGCCGCAAACAACACGGGGTCTGACGAAATCGCGCTCGGCGAAAGCGAATCTTCGTAATAAGGGCGCACGTCGGCGGTATCCATTTGCGTAAGTCCCGAAATTACCGAAGCTCTGCCGTCGGCATATCCGCCCGCAGTGGAGTCGGAAACTATTTTACCCTTGTAATTCCACTCGCCGCGCATTATGTTCTGTATAAGCTGAGGAATCGCGCCTATATAGTAGCAACCCAAACGGTTTTTGCCTACCATGGTATCGAGCGAATCACCGTCGGCAAGCGGACCTTCGAACGCAAGTAAGTACAGCTCGCGAGCCGCTTGCTCGTTTGTAAATGTGGCAACGCCGCCGCGGTTGGTTTCTTGGTCGTTAAACGCAAGATGTTTGGGCCCGGTGGAAAGTCCGTACAGCATAGCCCCTTTGCTGAACTCTCTGCCGCTGTAATAAGCAAGCACGCCGTCTTCGCTGTAATATTCGGCGTTACGCCCCGAAAACGGAGTGCGGTGCGTATCGCAACCGGGACCCCAAACGCTTTGATACGCCGTCCAAAGTCCGTCGTTACCGAACATTTTGCCTTCTTCGAGCGCAAGCTCTTTGTTGAAGGCGGAGGCAAGCACCGTGTTCATATTGTACATAACGGTAAACAGCGCGTACTCGGGTTTGTCGGTAATATACGTCGAATATATTCCCGCAGGACCGTCGAACTGCATAAACATGGGCATTTCGATTGACGCAAGCCCCTCGCTGTTGCGCACCGCAACGGTAAGGCAGATTTCTTCCAATGAAAGCTGACTTATAATTTCGTCCCAAATGGGGTCGTCGTATTCTTTGCCGTAAAGGTCTTTGAACTTGTGATTGGTGGCTTTGGAATTGTAATCCACGCCGTTTTTAACGCTCGCAATTTCGTCGCCGACAACGCTGTCGCTTGCCGTTGCTCCGTTTGCAAAATCGGAAATCATTTGATTCGTTGCGGTAAGCCCCGTTAAAGCACCCGTCCACGTTGCGTCCCAATCACTGCGCGAAAGGTACGTTACGTCGAATCCGTACGAATTTATATCGGCAAATTCGAGCTGATTGGTTATTTTAACATCGCTGTTGTAATCGCTGTACGCGCAAGTAGTTGCGTCTACGTCGCCGTTCGATACGGTTTTTTCATACGTAAGAACGGTGTTTTCTTTGCCGTTGTAATCCATGCCGTCGGCAACCGTTTCTCCCTTTTCGGCAAGAATGTTGTTAAGCGCGTCGTGTGCGCCGTTGCCGACTCCGAAGTAATACGTCCCCGCGTCGAGTATTTGAACAAACTTTTTTACGGCATGAAACTACGTTTTTCAACCGTGCGACAAGAAAATCACTTGCTTTTGTCGGGGTTTCGGAATAAAATATACTTACAAGTTTTTAGAGGTGGTTTTATATTGCATAGCGTATCATTAAAGCCTTTTGTAAAATGGGCGGGCGGCAAAAGTCAGCTTATAGACGAACTCGAAAAAATATTGCCTAATGGCGACGAAAAAGTTTGTACAAAGTATTGCGAACCCATGGTGGGAGGCGGCGCACTGTTTTTTCACGTACTGTCAAAATGCAATTTTAAGCAGTTATATATAAGCGATATAAACGCCGAACTTATAAACGCTTATCAAGTTATTAAAAGCGATGTAAACAGCCTGATTGAAAAATTGAAAGAAATGCAAATGCTGTTTTGCCCTATGGACGATAACGGAAGAAAAGTCTGTTATAATTCGATTCGAGATAAATTTAACAGCACAAAATTATGCGATTCAACAGCAATAGAAAAAGCAGCATGCTTTATATTTTTAAATAAAGCATGCTTTAACGGTCTTTACCGCGTAAATCGCAAAGGGCAATTCAATGTACCTATGGGTGCATATAAAAATCCCAAGATTTGCGACATGGAAAATTTGCTCAACATAAATAAAGTTTTACAAAACGTAACAATCGTTTGCGGAGATTACTCCCTTGCCGAAAAATTTATAGATGAAGATACATTTGTATATCTCGACCCTCCGTATCGCCCCATTTCGGAAACGTCTACATTCACGTCTTACAATTCCTACGCATTCGACGATAACGAACAAATAAGGCTTGCACGATTTATCGATGGAATAAATGCAAAAGGCGCAAAATTCGTATTAAGCAATTCCGACCCGAAGATTGTTAATCCCGAAGATGATTTTTTTGAAGAACTTTACAAAGAATACGGCATAAAGCGCGTATCGGCAACACGTATGATAAACAGTAAAGCCGACAGTCGCGGAAAAATAAACGAATTGATAATTTATAATTAAGGAGATACCACTTTGATTAAAAGCGGAAAAGGCGGCGGGAATACAAGGACAGGTTTGGTTTTTGAAGGAAAAACCGATTTATCTACATTTCTTAACAGTCAGCCGCATTATAGGGTAGCAGAACATAATGTATATTTCGATAATAAAAAGGTTGCGGAAGTATACAAAAAGCATAGTTTTTATAAAGTTTTTCTTACAAGATTAAATATCGATTGGAAGCAGTGTATTTCAAAACAATTATTGCCGGATGACAGCATATTTGTTTTGTTAAACAATTTTTTATTTATTATAGAATGTAAGCATCAAGAAGTAGCAGGATCTGTTGACGAAAAATTGCAAACTTGCGATTTTAAGAAAAAACAGTACAAGAAACTAATGTCGGTTGCCAATATCGATGTCGAATACATTTATTTGTTAGACGATTGGTTCAGAGATCCTCGATATAAAGATGTTTTGGATTATATTCAATCGGTTGGTTGTGACTATTATTTTGAATATATCCCTCTTACTCGATTAGGACTTCCTGTTCCGCCTGAACTTATTGAAGATTGATATGCCGCTTACTCGGCTTTTTAATTGCAAAAAGCTTGCGGTTTTTAAATACGAGTATTATAATTAAATGCGGTATGAAAAAGATTACACTTATTACAAGCGGCGGCACGATTTCGAGCGATTACGACGGGCAGATTATGCGCCCCGGAAAAGTAAACACCTTCCGCGAACTCGACAACCGCATTTCGGAAATCAAAACGCCTTTTTGCATGCTTAGCGAAAACATGACGTGGGCTACGCTTAAAAAACTGAGCGACTGCCTAAGCGACGCGCTTAAAAACAGCGAGGCGGTTATTATAACTCACGGCACCGACACCCTTGCGTACACCGCATCGTACTTGGGACTTAATAACGTGGGAATAGACATACCCGTTATGATTGTGTCGGCGGACTTTCCGCTATCGAACCCCATGAGCAACGGCAGCGCGAATCTTATGTGCGCGCTTGCCGCAATCGACGCGGGCGTAAAGGGCGTATTCGTTCCTTACCGTAACCCTTACGAACGCCCCGTTCTGCACGTTTCCACCCGCCTGCTAAGCTCACGCGACTTCGACGGCGGGCTAAATTCCGCACTCGGCAAGGTTTGCGGCTACACCGACCGCACGGGTAAGTTCATGTTGCAGGAAGAAATCGTACCGCAAAAAATTCCGCTAGAAGGCAAAGGCGACGGTAAAGCGGTTTGGCTTACGTTTGCAAACCCCGGAATAGACTACGACGCGCTTGCACGCAGTGCGCGAGAAGAAAACGCCGCGCTCGTATTTGCGGGTTATCACACGGGAACGATAAACAGCGGAACGGACGGCATAGGAAAGTTAGAGGGAATCGAAACGTATCTTGCGGGCGGCATGTACGGTGAAAAATATCAGTCGGTTGCCGAAATGCCTTCGTTCGTCAAAATAATAGATAACATTGCGCCCATAACTTTATATACGAAAGTGCGAATCGCTCATGAAAACTTCGCCACGCAATCCGAACGCGACAATTACATTATGACAAACACTTTCGGCGAATTTTTTTAATTATACGTGCGACTTTCCGCACGGTTAAACGCATTGCATTTAAAAAATCCCCCGCCTCATGTTCGAGACGGGGGATTTTTTATATTCGTAATTTTTAATCGTATTCGAATACGCGCCTTACGGTATACGCAACCGCCTCGATTATGAGCGACGCAACTATTACGACAACGGTTATCGTCATAAGTCGCCCCGTCTGAAAATATATACGCGTCTGTTGCATAATCAACCCCAAACTGTCGCGCGTCTGAGCCAAAACCTCGGCGGCAACGGTTAGTTTAAGAGTAAGACTTGCCGCGCCGCCCGCAACGCGCATAAACGCGGGCGCGGACATGGGCAGATAAACCTTTAAAAATCCGTATGTTTTACTGCCGCCGTACAGTCTTGCCGTTTCTTCGAGTTCGCGCGGGATTGCGCTCAGTGCGGCGTCGATTCCGCTGTACAGCACGGGAAATATCACAAGCCCCGCAACCACTACGGGGGTGATTTCGCTATTCGTCCAAATAACAAGCAAAAGTATTATGCTCATTGTGGGCATACTGCGCACAACCCCTATAAGCGGCACGAGAATCCGCTTTACGGGCGCGCATATTTTACCCGCATACGCGCAAAGTACCGCCGCAAAACACGCAATCGAAAATCCAATCAAACTGCGAAGAATCGAATATGCAAAACTGCGCCAAAACAGCTTACTGCAAAGTTCCGTCGCAAGTTCTCCTACGGTTTCGGCGGGCGTGGGAAAAACAATAGGCTTATTATACACCGCCGCCGCAATCCACCAAATGGCAACAAACAGCACCGCGCCGAGAAACGTATATAAAGTTTTAGTTATTTGTCTTTTCATTAACTCCGAAAATCAAAAGCGCGTAAAATCAAATCGAGCCCAAATAAAAACCGTCGGCGGGCAAAGACGAACCTACGGGAGTTTCGCCTTCTTTCGCTACCGCTTTTAATCTGTTGTAAAATTCCACGAGATTATCTTTTGTTTCGGCTGCCCACGTAAATCCGAGATTGCACCCCTTTGCGATTTTTTCGTTAAGAGTCGCAACGGCGGTACTTCCCGCGCTCTTTATTGCCGCCAAAGCTTCGGCGGGATTTGTTTCCGCCCACTTTACGCTTTCTTTAAAAGTTTCTACGAATTGTCTAACGTACTCGCGGTTGTTTTCCAAAAAAGACGTGTTTACCACGAGCGCCGCCTGCGGAAATCCCTCGCCGCCTACAAGCGACGAATACAACGACTGAATATCGAACATACAAACGCAATTTTCGACTTTGCCTTGCGCAATCGTGGCGGCAGGCTCGCTTACAACTCCGTACGCCATTTTTCCTGCGTTCATACCCCCGATAAACTCGTTGCCTTCCGAAACGTGCGCAAGGCTTACTACGCCTGCGGTCGCGGTATCGGAAAACTTGTATTCTATGTCCGCCGCGTCAAGCAAAATACGGAACACGAGGTCGGGTACGTTGCCCTTGCCTATGCTGTAAACCACCTTGCCTTTAAGCTCGGATAATTCGGTTACGGGTTCGCCGTTGCCGATAAGATACAAACTGCCGAAATTGGTTACGGCTACCATTGCTATATTCGCCCCTTTCGAGCTTAAATTAGCCGCCGCGTTTGTGGGCACAATCGCTATGTCGGCTGTGCCGCTCGCCACATACGAAGCAATATCGGTCGGCGTTACCACGTTGAACTCCGTGTTATCGTAGCCGTCGGCAATTAGCTTTGCCATGCTTACGGCAGGCGCGCCGTCGGGCATATAAACCTGCACTTTGTCGTTTTTATCGCCGCAACCCGTAAGCGCGCCGCACAAAACAAAAAGCGACAACAAAACAGTCATAAACTTTTTCATATTGTTTATCTCCTTATAAAGCGATTTTTAATTTTTACGGGGCTCTCGCTTACACGCCGCCCACGCCGTAAATTGCTTTTGCCGTTACGCCATCCAAGCTCCCGAGCTTGCCCGTAAGCGCGTTGATTTTTCCCGCGTCGGTATCGAGAGTAATGCTTATTACGTTTATGCCCTTTTCGCGCAACGGTAATCCCATTCTGCCCACAACCTCGTTGCGGTAGTTATGAAGCAACGCGTTTACTTTTTCAACCGCTTCTTGCTTTTGTACTATTATTCCGATTAGCGCTATCATATAGTATTCTCCTGTTGTTTGTTTTAAATAACGACCACACTGCCGAGCAAGGCGGCGTAAAAAAAGAAAACGCCCTTCCCGAACAGGAAGAGCGGAATATAATTCAGCCGACCGTGCCGTGGCAAAGCCGACCGCACAAGGCAAAACTCGCCCGTGCGTGAATTTACGTTGTTACTCTCCCCTTTGCCGTCAGCGCAATGCCCTTTCGGTTCAGGTTTGTATACATTATAATGCGTTATGAATTTTTTGTCAACTACTTAGTGCCGAACAGTCTGTCGCCCGCGTCGCCGAGTCCCGGCAAAATGTAGCCGTTTTCGTTAAGACAACGGTCGAGAGTGGCAATGTAAATATTAACGTCGGGGTGAGCTTCGGCAACCCTTTTAACGCCTTCGGGCGCGCCTATTACGTTCATAAGCTTAATGTCCTTACACCCGCGACGTTTAAGTAAATCGATTGCGTCGCACGCACTGCCGCCGGTGGCAAGCATGGGGTCGAGAAGTATTACTTGCATTTTTTCGATTCCGTCGGGAAGCTTGCAGTAATATTCCTGCGGCTCTAAGGTTTCCTCGTTGCGGTACATGCCTATGTGTCCCACTTTTGCGGTGGGAAACAGAGTGTGAACTCCGCTTACCATGCCGAGTCCCGCGCGCAGTATGGGAACGATTGCAACACTGCCCTCTACCACCACCTGTTGTTCGCAGTTTTCAAGAGGAGTGCTTACCGTAACCGTTTTTGTGGGCACTTCCTTAAAGCTTTCGAAGGTAATCAACGTCGTTATTTCCTCAATCAGCTCGCGGAACTGTTTCATGCCCGTGTTTTTATCGCGCAGTATGGCGATTTTATGCCGTATAAGCGGGTGGTCGAGCACCGTTACGTTTTTATAGTTTTTCATTTCTTTTCCCCTTGTATGTTTATTCTTTATCTTCGGTTGTTTCTTGTGCGGGTTCGGCGTTAGTTTGTGTTTCGGGTTCGGCGTCGGTTTGCGCCGTTGCCAAATCCGAATCTCTCGCTTCCATGGCGTCGGTTATACCGCTTGTAAGCGATACTTTTGCCTCGTCTTTTGCGGCTTTCTGCTCGTCGGTTTCTTCTTTTTTGTTAGGTATAATCAAATTAAGCACTATCGCAAGCACTGTGCAAATAGCCAACGCGCTTATCTCTACGAATCCGCCGCCCGAAGTTGCAAAACCTACTTTAAGAGCATTGTTTCCGCTTATCGAACCTGCAAGCGAGCAAGCACCGAGTCCCAATCCCACCGAAAGAGTTACGGCTACTACAATCAGATTTTTCGTATTGCCGAAATCGACCTTTGCGTCCACCAAAGCACGCAAGCCCGAAGCCGCAATCATGCCGAATAAAACTATGCAAGCTCCGCCTACAACTGCCGTAGGCATGCCTGCGAGTATTTCGCCGAACGGCACGAACAAGCCCAACACAACGGCAAAGCACGCCGCAAGAAATATATTTTTGGGATTATAATTTTTCGTTATCGCAAGCACCGCGGTGTTTTCGCCGTAAGTGGTGTTTGCGGGTCCGCCCAAAAGACCCGATACAGCCGTAGCAACACCGTCGCCCAATACCGTGCGGTGCAATCCGGGGTCTACCATGAAGTCCTTACCGCAAACGGTGCTGTTTGCGGATATGTCGCCGAGATGCTCCATAAAAGTAACTATGGCTATCGGAATAATACTGAGCATTGCGGTGGCAATCAACCCGCCGTCAAGGTCTTTCCATGCACCCCAAAATCCCCATGTTTCTTTTGCTTGTTGAAATATAACTATATCGCCCGAGAACATATGTTTAAAGTCGACAAGTCCCACACACGCTCCGTACAAATAGCCCACAACAAAACCTATAAGTATGGGAATAACCTTTAAAAAACTTTTGGGTTTTGCAAAAGCATTTATACCCACTATTGTAAGCGCAGTGATTATCGCGGTTGTCCACTCCTTCCACGCAACCGAACCGTATGCTACGTAATTTGCGATTATATCGTTCCAAAAAATACTGCCTGCAAGATTCATGCCTATTACTATAATTACGGGTCCTACCACTATGGGCGGGAACAGCTTTTTTATTCTTTGAACGCCGACAAATTTTATGACAACCGAAAACAGCACGTAAACCAACCCCGCGCACACAAGCGCGAGCATTGCCGCCAACGCCGATGCGTTATAGTTGTTTCCGTATGTAAACACAGTAATAAGTCCGGGCATAAACGCAAAACTGCTTCCGAGGAATACGGGTACTTTGCGCTTTGTAAGAAAGTAAAATATTATAGTTCCCACTCCCGCCGATATGAGCGCAAGAGGAATACTCATGCCCACAACCAACGGCACGGTGATTGTAGCTCCGAGCATAGCAAACATATGCTGTAAGCTCAATACAACGTCTTTGCCGCTGTAAAGTGATTTTTTTGCCGCCATTCTGTTTTCTCCTTTATATGTTTTTCATCGGTAATTTCGGCGCGATTATTTTATCGCCTACCCAATATTCAATTATAACCGCCGCACTTGCAAAAGTCAACCTTTTAACCCGCCGTAAAAGCGCCGACTGCAAAAGTATTTTACTCATACCGAGGATTGACGTATTCCCTGCCCAACCCGTGACCCAACACATAAAAAGAGTATAGAAATCGCGGGTTTGGAAAAACTAAATTTATCAAAAACAAGGAGAATAAACAATGTCACTTAATCCTTTTAACATCAAACCCATGCCCATGAACAAATGCTTTAACAACTGGTGCAAGCTTTATCCCAAGGCTTACGACAAAAACGAGGCGGACCCTTACACCAAAGTTCGCATAATACTCATGAACGGCACCGAGTTCGAGGCGCAGTGGTTTTTACACAACTTTTCGCGTCATTGCAACAATAACGACATACGCCGCGAGCTTGCGCTTACCCGCAGAATCGAACAGCAACAGCAAAAGCGCATAAGCATGCTTAAACCCAAAGACGAAAGCACGCTCGAAACGACTATTTACTACGAACAACTTGCGGTAGACCTTACCGCGATAATGGCGCAGTACGACCCCGACCCTTACGTTAAGGCGACTCTCGACTTTGCATTGCTCGAAGACTTCGACCACCTTTACCGTTACAGCGACTTACTCGAAATGGAAGAAGGAATACGCGGCGAGCGTTTGGTGGGCAGCTACACCGAAATTATGCCGGGCAGACCCACAATATCGGAACACCGCTATCCGTTTGACGACGTGCGCAGATTCGCTCCTCGCGGCAGCAGCGACATATTGACAAATCTTCACACCATGATTATAACCGCCGCCGAACAGCAGACCATGAACTACTATATGAACATAGGTCAGACTCACAAAACCGACTTAGGACGTCAGCTTTACAGCGAAATCGCAATGATAGAGGAACAGCACGTAACACAGTACGAAAGCCTTATCGACCCCAACGCTACGTGGCTTGAAATGGCACTTTGCCACGAGTACACCGAGTGCTACCTTTACTACTCTATGATGCAGGACGAAACCGACAGCCGCGTGCGCGATATTTGGGAAGAACATTTCAATATGGAAGTTGCTCACCTGCACTCCGCCGCAAATATGCTTAAAAAATACGAGCATAAAGAATGGCAACAGGTTATACCCGTAGGCGAATTCCCCATGCTTTTATCGTTTAACGACAATATAGAAAACAACAAAAAGTATATAAGAAACGTGCTTGCAAACACCGTAAACAACACGTCCGTTCTCGAAGAATACACCGAGGTTTGCTCAGTCCCCGAAAACTACGAGTTCTTTAAGTACAACGATACCGTAAACGGCTCGTCGGGCGACGTTGCAAGCCACAACGTAATAGAACAGTATATTACCGAGGCAGGCGAAGATTACCGCTTCGAAGAAAGCGCGCACCCCGTCAAAGAACTTCGTTGCCGCACCTGCGACAACACCGACGTAGGCAGAACTTGCTGAGTTGATTTGCCCCCTTGCTAATATCCGCATTGAAAATCCCTTTATGCCATAATCGCATAAAGGGATTTTTTTACAATTCACAAAATCATAAGTGGATTAGATTAATGAAAAATGCCCCTCCGCTTGGCTTTGTCGGGGGAACATTTTAAGGAGAAGTTTTACGCTTAGTGTAATTCAATTTTAAACTCGGGTCAAGAGTGCAAAACTTGCCGTTGCGGAAATGGGTATCAAAAGGGAAGACACTTTCGAAAGTATCTTCCCCTTTGCGGTTTTTGCTGATTTCCGACTCCGAAAAGCCGAATAAGTTTTACAATGATTCCACGGCGTAAAGAATTATTTTGGCGTGGTCGAAAGCGATTCCGTTATTCACGAGAATTTCGCTCGAATCTATATCGATTTTGCCGCCCGCGTCGCGCGATACGTTCATTTCGGCGGATAAATCGATTCCGTCGCAGGTAAGTTTCAGCTTGTAAACATCGCCCGCCGCAAGATAATCGATTTTAAACCATTTCGCTTCGCTTGCGTCGTCGCCCGCATTAGGCACAATCGGCTCGGAAAGCAAGCCCATAAAACAGGTCGATACCGTCCAACCGCGCGGGTCGCGCTTGGGAGCGGATACCGTTATAAGCTGTTCCGTTTCCACATTTATGCCCGTTTCCTCGGTAAGCTCGCGCTTTGCCGCATCGGCGACTTTTTCGTTTGGATTCACAAAGCCTCCGGGGAGTGCCCACTGCCCCATATGCGGGTGATTTCCGCGCCTTATCAAAAGCACGGCAAGTCCGTCGCCGCAGTCGGCAAGCAGAAGATTGTCTGCCGTATATGCGGGGCGGTCGTATTTTGTGCGGTCGTACTCGGCAAGAAATTCTTCTTCGGTTCTGCCTTTGCTGTCTGAATAATTTTCCATGTTATGTTCCTTTTGCGACTGCGCCGCTGTTTTATTTAAATGTTCCTTCCGCTATTTCGCGAATCACCTTAATTACGCCGCCGCTGTTGTTGTCGTCGCAAATTCGGTTTCCGTAACGGAACATATCCGCATTTGCGTTTTTCATAACATAGGCGTACTCCGCGCACCCGAGCAATTCTATATCGTTGTAATAGTCGCCGAATACCACCGTTTCGGCTTTTGTTATTCCGCGCGCCTTTTGTATTGCGGCAAGAGCTTTTCCCTTGTTTACGCCGCACTGCATAACGTCCATCCAAATATCGCCGCTTACGGTCGCGTCGGCTCTGCCGTCGAGCATTTTCACAAGTCTGTCGAACGAGCCGTTGCGCGGATTGCGCATATCGCAAATCGCTATTTTGTTTACTTCGTCTTCTATCTCGATAAGCTCGTCAAACGCCACCCTTCGGAAGTAATACGGGCGAACGTGAGGTTCGTACTTCGTTCCCTCTACGGGCGCAAGATACGTGGTCTGACTGCCGCACAGCAAAACGTGAACATCTTCGTTGCGACAAAATTCCAACACGTCGCGCACGATTTCACGCGGGACGGGAGTGCTAAGCACCGTTTTTCCGCCCGACAACGCAACCGCGCCGTTATCGCATACATAGTCTATACTGTCCGCAATGGGACGGAAGTTTTCGCGCAGAGTGTACGGCGAACGCCCCGATGCGGGGACAAACAGAATCCCCGTTTGCATGAGTTTTTCGGCAAGAGGAAAAATCTCATCGGGAATAACTTTGTCGTCGCCCAAAAGCGTTCCGTCCAAATCGGTGGCAACAAGTTTAATCATTCGTTATTAAGCGATTGAACTTTGAGAAGGAGCGGAAATGCTGACTTTGTCGTAATTAAACGATAAGTTTAAGTCAATGTCTGCAAAAGCTACTTTGTAATCGGAATACTTAACGTCGGAATCAACGGTTATGTCAATGCTTTTAATCGTAAGGTCTTTTCCGTTAAGCACGATTTTTACAGAGTAACCGAGTTTGCTTACCGTCAGGTTTTCGAGATTCGCAATTCCGAGAATAGCTCCGTTATTCGACATTGCGCTAAGCGCTTCCTTGCTTCCGAGCATACCCACAATCATATACGCGAATTCATCGAACGATTCGGCTAATATATCGTAAACTTCTCCGACTGTCATTCCGACGTTATTTTCGAGCCCGAGCGCGTGTTTCAATATTTCGCCTATTTCGGCTACCGTCAAAGGTCCCGTTTCTTCGGTTGCATCGCCGCCGGTTACGCCATCATTGTAATAACCGTCGCCGTATTCGGGATAACCGCTGCCCGCGTACAAAAGCGCGAGAATGTCGTCGACTTTTTTATTGCCCCAAACGGAAATAAGCCACGCGTAAGCAGTCTGCGTTGCGGTGGGTGCGGCAACGGTGCTGTCGATACTCGAAACAATTCCGTACAATGTCTGCGCGTCTACACCCGCCAAAAGCGTTTCTACGGTAATTGCACTTTCTTCGGGAGCAAGCGCACTCAATAACTCATCGATTGCGGCAATAAAGCCCGATACGGTTACGTTGTCTTCGAACGCGCTGTTTACAAATCCCGCAAGCTCGTCTTTCGTAATACCGAGCTGTTGAGTTAAATACGTTCCCGCATCATTGTCTTTAATCGCAAGCAAGCCGCTTATAAATCCGCTTACATCCTGCGCGTAATCCTGCCCTACCGATATTACATAAGTTTTGCCTTCTTTTTTGAGCGTGCTCAAATCGAGATTGCCTATAAACTCTTTTACAGACGAGTCGATTCCGTCTGTTGTAATTTTATCCGCGGTTTCGGACGAGTACTTTTCTTCGCCCATGGCACGGGTATAAACCTTATCGCCCTTTTTTATTTGGCTGAGCATGGTCACCGACATTGAGCCGTTCTTCATTTTCAAGTTTATCGAATAATCGTAGTCGTTTTTACCTTTATTTAAAGCAAGCTCGCCGACTAAACCCTGCAAATTCAACTCTTCGCCGACTTTTGCCGATATGTTTGCGGTTACGCTTACGCTCGACTCGTCGAGCATTGCGTCTACCGCGCCTTCGAGCGCCTTAGCGGAATTCTCCACCTCAACCATACCGCACCCCGTAAGCGAGAATACCATTAAAAACGCAAGCACGAGTGCGGCAAATTTACCGAACATCTTCTTCATTTTTTACAATCCTCCTTTTGCGTCTTTCGACACATACAACAATACAATTATAGCATACACAAACAAAAGCGTCAAATATCCGCAAGCCGCCCTTTGCTAAATTTATTTTTTTACTTTACGTCGATGTTCTTTACGCCGTCGTCTATAAGATAGCACATTTCTTCGTGCACCGATACGTTTTCTGCAATCTGTGCGGGCGAAAGACGCACGTAATTGGTTGTGCCGTTTGCAAGCACCGTTCCGTCCTCGTCCATAAGACGAACGTCGGCAACGAAAAACCGAGGCGTTTCCTTAACTATTATCCCCTTGCCTACAATGATTTTGTCGTAAGGAACGGGTTTGCGGAATTTGCTTTCGAGCGACATAGTCACTCCGAACGATTCTTCCGAAAGCTCTTTTGCCCATAACGCGCGTAGCCCCATTTCGTCGAGCATGCAAGTAATTAGCCCGCCGTGAACACGCTCGGGGTAGCTTTGATGCTGACAGCGGTACTTAAACACCGTTACTACGCTTCCGTCCTCCATGTTGTAAAAGGGAGCGCGAACGCCGTACTCGTTGTCGAGTCCGCACATAATGCACATTTTGCTGTTTCGCTGTTTGGATATTACTTTCATATTTTATTTCTATTTGTGCAGTTTGGATACGCCCGATTTTATTGCCGCCTTTGCAACCGCTTTTGCCACACTTTCGTGCGCGCGCTTGTCGTAAGCGTAAGGCAGTATATAGTCGGGTTTAAGCTCGCTTTCCGAAACGCACGAAGCAATGCCCTCCGCCGCCGCAATCATCATTTCGGTGTTTACCGTGTTTGCCCGAACGTCGAGCGCACCGCGAAACAGTCCCGGAAAAACAAGCACGTTGTTAATCTGATTCGCGTATTCGCTCGAACCGGTGCCCACTATCGCCGCGCCCGCCTCTAAGGCGTCGCGGGGGGTTATTTCGGGAACGGGATTGGCGCACGTGAACAGAATCGGGTCTTTCGCCATGGATTTAACCATATCTTTTGTAATGCAGTTTGCAACCGATACGCCTATAAGCAAATCCGCTCCTATTAGCGCGTCGGCAACAGTACCCTTTAATTTACGGCGGTTTGTGATTTTAGCAATCTCCTGCTGAGCGGGATTTACCGAAGCGTCGCCCTCGCAGATTATTCCGCGACTCGAACACAGCGTAATATCTTCAACCCCCATTTTAAGCAGGAATTTGGCAATGGCAATGCCTGCCGCTCCCGCGCCGTTTATTACCGTTTTAATGTTGCCGAGCTTTTTGTTTACAAGCTTTAACGCGTTAATAAGCGCGGCGGCGGTAACTATCGCCGTACCGTGTTGGTCGTCGTGGAACACGGGAATATCGAGCTCGGCTTTAAGGCGCGTTTCGATTTCGAAACAGCGGGGCGCGGAAATATCCTCTAAATTTATGCCGCCCCACGACCCCGCAAGAAGCTTAACGGTTTTTATTATTTCTTCGGTATCTTTGCTTTTTATGCAAAGCGGATATGCATCTACGTTGCCGAACGCCTTAAAGAGCGCGCACTTGCCTTCCATTACGGGCATGCCCGCCTCGGGTCCTATATCGCCGAGTCCCAACACCGCAGTGCCGTCGGTTATAACGGGAACGGTGTTCCAGCGGCGCGTAAGCTCGTAGCTTTTGTTTATATCGTCGCGGATAGCCAAGCACGGCTCGGCAACTCCCGGAGTGTACGCAACCGAAAGTTTATCACGGCTGTCCACGGGCACTCTTGCGGTGATTTCGATTTTACCCTTCCACTCGGCGTGCTTGATAAGCGACTGCTCTCTGTAATTCATGGTTAATCCTCTTTTTTGTGTAGTATTTTTTAATATCGAAAAGACTACCATATTATACAACCAAAACAAAATAAAGTAAAGTACATTATTAAATGCGGTAAAAATTCGTTGCTCGCAAAAACAGAATTCGTTTAATTAAACGAACCCTGTTTTCGCAAAACGGAAGGAGGATGGAAAAATTATTGTACCGTGTATGCCCACGGCATAGCATTGGCAAAAACCGTATTCATGCGAAGCGTCATTCTTTGCCAAACCGTCGCAATCTGCGAGGCAATCGATTCATTAAATTCGATAATCACGTAATTTCCGCTGCCCGATTTCGCCGTTTCGGAATTGTCGAGCCGAACCTCTGCCGAAGCATCCGTTTCGGCTGCGGCGTTTACGTAAACATTTGCCACGGTGTACGTTATCTGCTTGCCGTCGGCGTCGTATTCGATTGCTATTGCTTTATCGCCCACCGCCGTAACGCTTGCTATATGTCCCATTGTTACGCCCGTATCCCAACTCATGTCTTTAACGAAAATTGTCCCTCGTCTTCCCCGAATTCTACGTCGATGTTGATAAACTCATCGGGAATTTTTTTGGAAAGAACGCAGAGCGTTTCCACGTTTGTACTGTTATTCAAAAAGATTTCCCGTACCTCTTTCCCGTCTTTGT